>DBDO01000006.1 GCA_002293605.1 Desulfovibrionaceae bacterium UBA930 | reverse complement strand
TACTGTGCCTCGGCCTTCGGCTCCCGCCCTGCGGGCGGTTCCCAATTCCGCTTCCTGCGGAATTGTCCGGTCGAGTACCATAAGAGTACACTCCCTTCATAAAAGGCTCATCTTCCTTGCCGGAGAACAAAATCCACCTCGTGACGATGCTGCCTAACGGGAGAGTTCGCTAATCAGCTTGCTTACCAGATCTCCAGACGGAGTCTTGGCGTTGGGGTTAATTGCCACCAATTTGCGCCAATTGGCAAGGGCCTCCTCCTTCCTTTCCAGATCAAAATACAAGACAACGCCGCTGTTGAACAGGGCATTTTGGTGCTCGGACTTGATAGCCAGGGCTTTCTCAAAAAATTCCAGAGCTTTGGCATAATTTTTTATTTGGCGGTACATAACGCCGCAGTCCACCAGCACATTTGTGTTGCCCGGCTTGAGTTCCAGGGCTTTTTCATAGGCTCGGATGGCTTTTTCCGGCTCCTGGGCGTCAAAGTACAGATTGCCCAGATGTTCCCAGGCATCGGCGTCCTGCGGATTTTTGCGCAGTTCTTCCTCATGCTGAAAAATGGATTCCAGAACCTGCTTGCTGGGGTTCGCCGCATCAGCCACTGCGGAGTTCTGCCCCAGAGGACGTTTTGCGCCCCCTGACTGGGCCGCAGTCCTGTCTGCATCAGGGAAGGCATAGCGGCCCAGCCCCAGGCCAAGGAGGAAGGCCAGAATCAGGGCCAGAAAACAGACGTTGCGCCCGACATAGCGGCCCGCTGCCACCTGCCTGCCGAGAAATTCATAGTCTTTGTTGCTATAGTTTTGCATGAGAAAAAAATCCTTTAATGGTGAAAGAAAGTCCGGAATGCAGGCAACAGCCAAGGGCTGTTTTTTCCGGTTTACTTGATGCTTTATATGCCGCAGCCCCTACACCGGGTTGCCAAAAGCCGAGGAATGCCTGCGGAAAAAATCATCAATAGTGAAGCTGTGCTCCTGCGTGCCCGCCTGTTCGATGCAAAAAGCGGCACAGGTAGCGCCGAGGCGGGCGCATTCGGCCAGGGGCTGTTCCAGGAGCAGGCCCTTGATCAGGCCCGCGCGGTAGGCATCGCCCGCGCCCGTGGGGTCGACCACCTGGCTGACCGGCACAGCGGGTATGGCGGTTTCCGGCCCGCCCTTTTCCGTGATCAAGGAGCCCTGTGCGCCGAGCGTGGTAATGATGCCCCGGCGCGTCATGCGCAGCAGTTCTTCTTTGCTGCGGCCCGTGCTGTTCATGATCATCCGTATTTCATAATCGTTGCCCACCAGCAGGTAAGCACCCTCAATGGCTGCGATGAGCTGCCCTGCTGTCAGCACAGGCAGTTGCTGTGAAGGGTCGTAAATATAGCGCAGCCCTTTCTCCCGGTACAGAGCGGGGTGGCGGTTCATGTCATCCGGGCTGGATGGGGCGATCAGGGCAATGTCGCGCTCCGGGCTTAAGCGGGGGAAGTCATAAAGGGAGGGGCTCAACATGGCTGCGGCGTGAAAGGCCGTGATCTGGTTGTTACTCTGATCGGTCATGATGTAGGCACTGGCCGTCAGCTCATTTTCCAGCCGGGTAATCCCTTCCAGCGAAAGCCCCCAGGCTTCGAGCGCGGCGGCGTAAGGGGCGAAATCCCTGCCAACGGAGGTCACGATAATGGAGCGCTCCCCAAGCAAATTCAGCGTATAGGCGATATTCCCCGCGCAGCCGCCCGGTTTTTCCTCAAGATTGCTGATGAGAAAGGATACGTTCAGGTTGTGGATCTGATCCGGCAGAATGGAGTCGGTGAATTTGCCGGGAAAATTCATGATGCGGTCATAGGCGAGAGAGCCTGTGAGATAGACGGACACGTTCAGCTCCTTGTTTCGTCGGCAATCCACTGCATAAAGGGGGCGAATCCGCGCGTGAGGGGCAGGGCCACAATGCAGGGGGTTTCATAGGGGTGCAGCGCGCGTGCGCGGCGTTCAAAAGCGGGCCAGACCTCTTCAGTGGTTTTGCAGATGAGAACGGCCTCATGGGCATGCTCAATGGCACCGTCCCACCAGTACAAGGACTCCGCAGCCGGAAGGATGTTGGCGCAGGCGCAAAGCCGCTCCTCAACAAGGCAGCGCGCCATCTTACGGGCCGCTTCCTGGTCGGGCGCGGTGATATAGACAAAGAGCGCATTCATGCCATACATAGGGAAAAGGCTGGGTAAAGGAAAGAGACGCTTCCTGCCTCGGACATCTCCCGGCTTTATACCGCAAGTAAGAAACAATGACAAACAGGTTTGCCCATGAAAAACTTGCCCCCAAAAGCTCTGGCCCACGCTGTGCTGACCCTGCTTGCCGAGCGCTACCCCCGCCCTGCTACCCTGCTTGAGCATGCAAACCCATGGGAACTGCTTGCGGCCACAGTGCTGGCGGCCCAGTGCACGGATGAGCGGGTCAACAGCATTACTCCGGCCCTGTTCGCCCGCTGGCCCGATCCTGCCTCCATGGCCGGGGCCTTGCCCATTGAGGTAGAGGAATATGTGCGGCCCACGGGCTTTTTCCGCAACAAGGCCAAAAACCTTGTGGATGCGGCCCGGCGCATTGTGGAGCAGTATGACGGCGCGGTTCCGGACTCCATGGAGGCCCTGCTGACCCTGCCCGGCGTGGGGCGCAAGACAGCCAGCGTGGTGCTCTTCGGCGCATATGGAATGAACGAGGGCATTGCCGTGGATACGCATGTGGGGCGCATTGCCTTTCGCCTGGGCCTTACCGCCTCGCACGACCCGGTGCAGGTTGAAAAGGACCTTGCGGCCCTGGTCCCCCGTGAGGAATGGGGCAACCTCAATCACCGCATGGTCTGGTTCGGCAGGCAGGTGTGCATGGCGCGAAAGCCCTCCTGCCCGCTGTGCGAAATGAAGGAGCTTTGCCCCAAAAAAGGCGTGGGTGGCAAGGCCGCGCCGATTCGCGCTTGAAAAAAAACGAAGACGATCATATGACGCAAAGATAATTCCTGTTTGATTCGCCATTCGCTGCAACCGATGAGGAAACGCCATGGATCCGCAAACCGGCCAGTCCGGAAACGAACTTGAAATCATAGAATTTTATATTGATGAGCTTCTGGAAGACGGCACAAGCTACCGGAGCTACTTTGGCATGAACGTGGCCAAGGTGCTCGAAATCATCCGCAAGCCACCGGTAACCGGGGTTCCGGGCAAACACCATGCAGCGGCGCTGGGCACCTTTAACTTGCGCGGCAGGGTGCTGCCCCTGGTGGATCTCGGGCTATGGCTGGGCAAAACAAATGCGGGCGAAGAAAACGACAAAGTCATTGTTTCCGAATTTTCCGGCGTGGTAACCGCCTTTATTGTATCCGGCGTTACCCGTATCCATCGCATGACCTGGGCACAGGTGGAGCCGCCGGGCAAATATTTGCAGGCCTTCAGCCACGACTCCATCACCGGGGTGGTGCGCTTTGACGAGCGCATCGTTTTTTTGCTGGACATGGAGCATATCATCGGCTCCATGGATCCTTCGGTCAACCTTGGCAGCCATGCAGAAGGCGTTGTCGAACAAGGGGGGGCTGGCTACACCGTGCTTTTGGCCGATGATTCGGCTTCCATCCGCACCATTATCGCCTCTACCTTGCAAAAGGCCAATTTCAAGGTGACGAAAGCCACCTGCGGGCGCGAGGCCTGGGAGCAGCTCAAGACCTGGGAAGGTCAGGCCAGAGAAAAGAATGAGCCCATCACCAACTTCGTTAACCTGGTGATCTCGGACATTGAAATGCCTGAAATGGACGGGCACAGCCTGACCCGCCAGATAAAGGCCGACCCGGCCTTCAAGGCTATCCCGGTGGTGCTCTTTTCTTCGCTGATTTCCAAGGTAGTTTTCGATAAAGGGGTACAGGCCGGGGCAGACGACCAGATCTCCAAGCCTGACCTGCCCCACCTGACCGTGCGGGCTGCGGAGCTGATCCGCAAATATCAGGCATAATACGCCAAGGAGCGCTTTGTGGACAGAAAAAGCCTGCTCATTGTGGAAGACAGCCCGGTCCAGTCAAAAATCATCCGCCAGCGCTTTGAATCGCTCACGCCCTTTTCCCTGCTTGCGGCACAGAGCAAGGCCGAGGCGGAAGCGCTCGTCCTTGCGCATGAAAAAGAGCTGTTCGCGGCTGTCGTGGACCTTAATCTGCCGGATGCCCCGCACGGAGAAGCCGTGGATATCTGCCTCAGCCGGAACATTGCCTGCATCGTTCTGGCTGCCTCCTTTGACGAGGCCTTGCGCGCGAGCTTTATTGACAGGCGGGTGGCGGATTATTTTCTCAAGGGCAGCATTGACGACCTCGAACCCCTGATCGCCGCAGTGGAGCGCATTTACGCCAACCACAGCGTCAAAGCCCTTGTGGTGGACGATTCGCCCACGCAGCGCGCCGTGGTCAAACGTCTGCTGGCCGTGCAGCGCATAGCCAGCCTGGAAGCGGGAGACGGCAACGCGGCCCTGGGAGTGCTGGCAGCCAACCCCGATATACGGCTGGTAATCACCGATTTTAACATGCCCGGCATGGACGGCATCGAACTAGTCAAGGAAATTCGGAGCAAGCACAGCATTCACCGTCTGGCGGTGATAGGCCTTTCCTCAGCCGGTTCCGGGGCCTTGACCGCGAAGTTTCTCAAAAACGGGGCCAATGACTTTCTGACCAAGCCCTTTGAGCCTGAAGAATTCTACTGGCGGGTCAACCAGACCCTGAATATCCTGGATGTGATGGAAGAGCTCGGGGCCTTGCGCGGCAGGCGTTAGAGAGCAAATCTATATTTGCTTTGCAAGGATTTGTGAACAAATCCTTGCCACGAGAAACTGCTATAGGGGCAGGGCCGAACCGGGCCACTCTCCTCAATTTTACTCCTCACTGCGCAGTTTTGCCCGGCCTTTGGCGGGTAAAAAGGAAGCCGAAGCCTTAGCCGCCACTGCGCCCTCTGCATCAAGCACACAGCCGTAGGCAGTGATTTTACGCTTTCCGGCTGCGCTCACGCCGCCGATAACCGTATATGCCTTGCCCGCCCGCACAGGCTGCTTGAAGCGCAAACTGCATTCTGCGGTAAAGGCCCAGTCCCCGGTATGCTGTCTGACGGCCCAGGCCATGGCTTCATCCAGCAAAGCCGCGACTATCCCGCCATGCACCACCTTGTCGTACCCGCACCAGCTTTCATCCGCTTCGCAGGGGATGCGCACCTGTCTGTTCGTTTCATCCCAGAACAGACAAAGCTTCAAGGAACGAGGGTTGGAAGCGTTGTTATCGCAAATCACGCAGCCCGGAGAACCGGGTAAAGGCACAAGCCTTTCCATAGCAGCGTACTCCTCCCTGTGGGGTGTTCATATGCTTAATCTGCCCTATACGACTCCCCCGCGCTGCCGTGCGGCATAGGCGCTCTGCAGCACGACCGAGGCGCAGATGAGCGCGAGGCCGATAAAAAAGGCACCCCCCAACTGCCCTGCCTCGTCAAAAAGAAGCATGGCCAGGAGGATGCTGTAGATTGGTTCCAAATTATAGCTCAAGTTTACCGTAAAGGCCGAAATTTTTTGCAGAGCCTGAATCTGAAGCAGGAACATGCCTATGGTGCACAGGGAAGAAAGCAAAAAGAGCCAGAGCGGATCAAAAGCGGAGGGCACAAGATTCAGACCGGGAAAAAGCGCGAGATAGCCGGGCGCGGCCAGGGTGAGAAAGGCGAAACCTCCGGCCATTTGATAGAGAAGCATGGTCGAAGAGTCGTGCTTTCTGCCGACCTTTCGCATGGCAATGGTGAACAGGGCGCACATGGCGGCGGAGATAATCCCCAGAATGATGCCGGTTCTGTAGCGGGCGTCAAAATGAAAAATCAGGGCGATGCCGCACACGGTGATCAGGCTGAAGCAGAGTTCACGCGGGGAGAGTCTGCGCCCTTCGAAAAAAGGCTCGAAAAGCGCGGTGAAAAAGCCGGTCAGGGCAAAGCAGACCACGCCGATGGAGACGTTGGCGTACTTGATGCTGCCGTAAAAGAATATCCAGTGCAGGGCAATAAGAACCCCTACCCCGCCAATACGCAGGGCCTCCCGCAGGGCGATTCTGGGCAGCGCTTTCTTGTGAGCCAGATAGCAGAAAAAAAGAAACAGGGTGAGGAGCATGCGGTACCAGACGAGCGGCCCCTCGGCCAGGGAGATGAGTTTGCCCAAAATACCGGTAAACCCGGCCAGCAGAATAGAAATATGTAATTTGATAAAGGCGGAGCGCATGCTACAATCCGGTTACAGTGAAAAAATCAGCCCGGAGAACACCGTCCTCCGGGCAAGAGTTCTTTGGAAACGCTGATTTATTCCGTTTGGCGGCGTTGCTTGGGTTTTCCCTCCGGGGGCAGGACCGAAGAGTCCAACCCCCATCGGGAAATTCCCTCGCNNCCTTGCCAAACAAAATAACTACGCGTTTCCCAAAAGTCCATTAATCAGCGCATCCCTTTATTTCCCATTTGAGGCCCCTCCCCAAATGTTTTGCAAAGCGCCCCTCAGCGCATACGCGGCACAGGCACCCCGCCGCGCACCCAGCCCTGGTAGCGTTCCCAGGCCTCCCGGCTTTCCCGTGTCATGAGGGGATAAATCACCGGCTGAAGGGCATCGGCGTGCGGCAGAGCGCTTTGCCCCACGGTACCGGCCAGGCCGAGGCCTCCCTGTCCGTCATTTTGTCCGGCCTTCTGCTCGTAGGGGGCCTGCATTCTGTCCAGCCCCAGGCCTTCTTCCCGGTAGCTATGCGGCACAGGGGGATTGTGCACGCCGATATCGGGCTGAAGCGGCGTTACGCTGCCCTGTTCATAGTAGCGGCGAGGGCGCAAAGGCATGCCAAGCCCAATCCAGGGCCTGCCGTTCCAGCCCCAGGGCCCTCCCCAAAAATGACCGCCATGACGTGGCCGACCATAATGGTCATGATGCCCATAGTGACCGTGATGCCTGCCCCGGTACCCGCCATAATGGCCGTGGTAGCCGCTCCCGAATCCAACACTGAAAACAACGGCAGAGGCCTGTGATGGGGCATACAGCACCGGCCAGGCCATCAGGCAAACAAGAAGGGGAAAAAATAGCTTTCGTCTCATACCGCACTATGTAAAGCCTTCTTGCGCCATGTCAACCGCCATGCGCCCCCAGGCAGCCTGCCCGAAGCTGATGCACCCGTCTCCCGGCGGAAGGTCTTTATGCCGCAAGGGAATAAGCCCGCGCCCTTCAAGTTCCTTTGTGAGCAGCATAACCAGAGCGGCGTTTTGCAGGCAGCCGCCGGATAACCCCACATGGAGAATGGACCGCTCTGCGGCCAGATGCGCGGCAAGTTCGGCAAGGCCGAAGGCAAGACTGCGGTGAAAGCGCCGGGCGATACGCGGCACAGGCGTGCCCTGGAGCAGATCAGAGTGCACAGCCCTAAAAAGGCTGTGCGTGTCCAGTTCCAGCGCTGCTGTCACGCCGCTTCGGGCCGTGGCAAAGGGGCAGGGGTAGAGGGACGCGGCCTCTTCTTCCGCGCAGCACCCGGCATTTTCGGCGTGCTGGGCCTCTTCCAGGCGGATCGCGGCCTGGCCCTCATAGCTGGTGACCGTGCACAGGCCGAGCAGAGCCGCTACCGCGTCAAACAGTCTGCCGCAGCTGCTGCTGATGGGTGTGTTGATGCGCCGGGCCAGCATATGCGGCAACACGGCTGCCGCCTCCGCATGCTCCGGCAGCCAGGGCAGAGGCAAGGGGGTCTCG
>DBDO01000109.1:15839-16002 GCA_002293605.1 Desulfovibrionaceae bacterium UBA930 | reverse complement strand
TTTCAGAAGTTTTGTAGTGTTTATGAATGATTCACAGACAACGCCACGGCTTTTGCCGGGTATATGTCCGCCTCTTTCCGCATACGCCAAAGCGCTACCCCCGGCAAGGGGCGGGCCGCTCCCCTTTACAGGATATCCTCCTGTGCTTGATGAAGTGGCCGTT
>DBDO01000109.1:15235-15820 GCA_002293605.1 Desulfovibrionaceae bacterium UBA930 | reverse complement strand
CTCTCAACGTTACAACGCAGGAGATGATACCATGCAGGATTTTCTGGAACTCGCCCTGGCCCGCCAGAGCTGCCGCAAGTATGCGGACAAGCCTGTGGAGCATGAAAAGCTGGAACGCTGCATTGAGGCCGCGCGCAATGCGCCTTCCGCCTGCAATTCACAGCCCTGGAGTTTTATCGTGGTTGAAACGCCGGAGCTTGTGGCAAAGGTAGCCGAGTGCGCCCAGCCGAACGGGGCGAACCCCTTTACGCCGCAGGCGCGGGCCTTCATCGTCGTGCTGGAAGAACATGCCATGCTCATGCCCGACCTGCGCCGNNATCATGGACAGCCAGAGCTACGCTCTGGGGGATCTGGGCGCGGCGGTGCTCAGCATCTGCCTTGAGGCCACAAGCCTGGGGCTCGGCACCTGCATTCTGGGTCTGTATGAAAGGGAACGCCTGCGCGAATTGCTGGATATCTCCAGGGACAAGCATTTCGCGGGACTCATCTCTGTGGGCTACCCCGCAAGCGACAAGATACGGCCCAAGATACGCAAGCAGATGGAGGAGATAGTCCGCTTCATTTAGGGCCTGTTCACACAAAGGC
>DBDO01000109.1:0-15221 GCA_002293605.1 Desulfovibrionaceae bacterium UBA930 | reverse complement strand
CACAGGCGGCGTAAGCAAGCCGGGAACCACGTTTTCCGGCTTGCTTACCGAGGCGTGACGCATCACTGGTTGCCTTTCCCGTCGAGCACCTTGCGTGAGATGACCTTCATATCGGCGTCCAGCGTGTAGACGATGGGAGTGCTGTTCGGCATGGGCATCCCTTTGAGCGTCTTCTCGTCCAATGTGTCGTCCAGGCACCTGGAGAGCGCGCGCAGGATATTGCCGTGTCCGGTCACCATGATGGTTTCGCCGGATTTCAAGGCGGGGATCAGGGTTTTTTCCCAGTAGGATCGGATGCGGACAAGCGTATCCTTCATGCTTTCGCCGTCGGTGAATTCTCCCTTGGGTACGGCGTCATAGCGCGGATCATTGGCCGGAGATTTCGGATCGCTGAAAGGCAGCGGAGGCGGAAGGGCTTCGAAGCCTCCTTTCCAGTTTTCCGCTTTTTCCCTGCCCGCCATGGCTATTCTTTCTTCCTCCGTCGTGCCTTCAAAGGCTCCTTCGTATGTCTCGTTCAGCCTCCATGTGGGTTTTACGGGAATCCACATCCTGTCCATGCTTTCGAGGGCGACCCACGCCGTCTTGATCGCCCGGTTCAGGGAGGAGGTGTATACCGCGCTGAGTGCGATGCCTTCCTTTTTCATCAGCTCCCCTGCCGCACTGGCGCCGGCGATGCCGTTCTGGGTCAAAGGCGTGTTCGACCATCCCGAGGCGCGTTTTTGCGTGTTCTGCACACTCTCGCCGTGGCGCAGCAGCACCAGCTGGAATGTTTTGCCTTCCCTTTGCGCGTCGGCGGCGAGCGCGGCATTCCCTCCGGCCGCGAATACCAGCAGCGCCAGCGATACGGCGGCCCAGGCCATGCGTTTTATGACTTTTTTCATAGGCATTGTTCTGGTCGTCATCATTGCGATCCTTTTTTTATTCAGTTCGATCTGTACGGCACATCTTCGGGGCACATGCCCCTGGTGAAAAGTAGCCGCCTGCTATTCGGCAATGGTGACGGTTTTGTGAAATTTCAGCGAAAGTACGGCACCGCATAGAGTGTCAAGCGGGTTTTTCCATAGAAACGCTTTCTTCCTGTGCTCCCCGGAGGCATCCCCGGCATAAAATCGTTTTGCCTTTACAGAGGCGTTCGGATATACTGAGGAAATGCCCGAAAGACTGTCCCTTTCCCCCTCCGCGCCCGTAAACTCCCGCGTCTCCTCCCGCGAGATCTGGAACATGACCTGGCCGCAGGCCATCATGATGCTGTGCCAGTTCCTTGTGGGGTTCACGGATGTTGTGGTGGCGGGGTACATCCATTCGGATGCGCAGGCGGCTCTCGGTCTTGTCACCCAGTGTCTGTTCTTTTTGCAGGTCGTGGGTATCGCCATAACCAACGGCGGTATTACAGCCATGAGCCAGGCCCTGGGCGCGAGGCTGGAAAGACGGGCCGAACGGTATGTGGGGCTTGTCTTTACCCTTGGGGGCCTGTTCTGTCTGGTGGCCGTATCCCTTGGATACCTGCTCCGCCATGCGCTGTTTTTTCTGTTGCGGGTTCCTGACGTGATACTCCCGTTGACCGAAGAACTCTGGCTTTTTTTCCTCATGGTGATTCCCGCCAACTGCCTGCTCATGGTCACTGTCGCCGTATTCCGGGCGCGTAAGAACGTGTGGATACCCCTGGCTTCAGGCATTCTCATGTGTCTGGCCAACGCGGTGGGAGATTTTGGCTTTGGCCTTGGCCGGTGGGGACTGCCCCGCCTTGGCGCCAGCGGCATTGTTGTTGCTACCCTTGTTTCGGTGCTGCTGGGTGGCCTGTTCAATCTCGCGGTATTGCGGTACAGTAATTTACTGAGCAGACGCAGTTTCGCGCCCTGGCGCTGGCAAAAACGGGCCTTGCCCTATATTTTCAAGGTGGCCCTGCCGGCGGGGTGCATGCAGATACTCTGGCAGCTCGGGTACATGGTGCTGTTCAGCATCACCGCCACCCTGCCCATGGGCAAGGTGACCGCCCTTGCCGGGCTCACCGCAGGGCTGCGGGTGGAGGCTATTCTCTTTTTGCCCGCGCTGGCCTTTAACCTGACCGGCTCCGTCCTGGTGGGGCACTGCCTGGGCGCGGGCAACAAGAGCGAGGCCAAACGCGTGGGGCTGCGGGTCATTGGAGCCGGGGCGCTTTGCATGTCCCTGGCCGCCCTGGTTCTTGCTCCGTTCATCCGGGAAATAGCCGCGTTCGTGGCTCCTGCAGACCCGGCTGTGCAGGCTGTCGCCGCGGATTATCTGCGTTTTAATCTGGTAGCCACACCGTTCACGGTGACCAGTATGATTCTGGGCGGCATTATGACAGGGGCCGGGGCCACCATATATACGCTGTGCATTTACAGCGGGGCTATCTGGCTGGTGAGGCTGCCCCTGGCCTGGTTTCTGGGGTGTGTGTTATGGCGGAGCGCCTCGGGGGTATTTCTGGCCATGCTGGTCTCCCAGGTGGTACAGTCGGGGATCGCCTTTTATGTGTTTCTGCGGCGCGACTGGTACAGATTCGCCATGACGGCGAAGCGTTTCGCGTCCCGCGCCTCGTAATAGTTCTGTTTTGATGTGAGGAACTCATGATGACAAGCTATTCCCCTGTATCCTTTTCCGGGATGGAGCAGTACCTCGCCCTGCTGGCGCGGTGCGGAAGCAATACCTCGGATTACAGCTATGCCAACATATGGGGATGGGCGGGGTACTACGGTCTGGAGTGGCGTTTTGACGGAACCCTCTGCTGGCTCCGTCAGACGAATCATGAACCCTGCCTTTGGGCTCCGGTGGGCCCCTGGGAGGAGGTGAAGGACTGGGCGGTCTTGCCGGAACTCGCTTCGGGAACCCGCATCATCCGTGTTCCCGAAACCTTGTGCCGGTTGTGGGAGGAGAAACTTCCCGGCAGAATCGCTGTCGAGGAAGCGCGGGGCCAGTGGGATTATCTCTATCTCTCCTCCGAGTTGGCCACGCTTTCCGGGAACCGTTTTCACAAGAAGAAAAATCTGCTGCGCCAGTTTGAGAAACAGTACAATTATGAATACCGCCCCCTGTCCGGGTCATGTGTGGATATCGTACTCAGGATGCAGGAAGACTGGTGCCGCTGGCACGATTGCGAGGAATCCGAAACGCTGGTGGCGGAAAATGAGGCTATTGAACGGGTGCTGGCCTGCTGGGGTCACATACCCGGACTGTGCGGCGGCATCATCCGTATTGACGGCGTGCCCATGGCCTATACCCTGGCGGAGCCTTTAACCTCCGACACCCTGGTCATCCATTTTGAAAAGGCGGCTTCAGGTTTCAAGGGGGCCTATCAGGCCATCAACGCCTTTTTCTGCAATGACGTGGGGATAAATTTCACCTATATCAACCGGGAACAGGATCTGGACGACGAAGGCCTGCGTCAGGCCAAGCTCAGCTACAACCCCGTTGACTTCGCCAGAAAGTATACGGTGAGAGTGCTGTAGAGCAATTTCATTTTCTCCTGAAAATAGCTCCAATGAGCTGCCGCGCCACCGGGGCCAGCACCGTGGTTGCGACCCTGCCCCAGAAGCGTTTTTCCTCGGCGGCCTGACGCTGCTGCTGTTTTTCCGCAGCCAGGCGGGCCTTTTCTTCCTCTTTGCGGATTTTTTCCTCTTCCTTGCGCGCCTTTTCCTCAACTTTGGCCCGGGCGGCGCGCTCTTTCGCGCTCATGGTGCTTTCCGGCTGCTGGGAGAGTTTCTCAAAGGCCGTGGTTCTGTCCACCACCTGCCTGTAGTGCTGATACACGGGAGAGGCTTGCAGCATGGCGGCGCGTTCCCCGGCGCTCAGAGGCCCGATCTGCCCTTCCGGCGGCAGGATGAAGGAGCGTTCCACAGGCTGGGGGGCTCCTTTTTCATCCAGAAAGGACACCAGAGCCTCGCCGATGCCCAGTTCGGCAATGGCCTTCTCCGTATCAAAGGCGGGATTGGCGCGGAAGGATTGCGCCGCCGCTTTGAGAGCCTTCTGGTCTTTGGGGGTATAGGCGCGCAGGGCGTGCTGCACCCGGTTGCCAAGCTGGCCGAGGACGGAATCCGGCACATCCGCCGGGCTTTGGGTGATAAAATACACGCCCACGCCCTTGGAACGGATCAGGCGCACCACCTGCTCGATCTTGTCCAGCAGGGCCTTGGGCGCTTCATCAAAGAGCAGATGAGCCTCGTCAAAGAAAAATACCAGCACGGGTTTTTCCCTGTCGCCCACCTCGGGCAGCACTTCGAACAACCGGGACAAAAGCCAGAGCAGCAGGGTGCTGTAAATGCCGGGGGCGCGCATGAGCCTGTCCGCCGCCAGAATATTGATGACCCCCTTGCTGCCGCGTGTTTGCAGCAGGTCGTCGATATTCAGGGCCGGTTCGCCGAAAAACAGATCTCCGCCTTCCTGTTCCAGAGTGACCAGACCACGTTGTATGGCCCCGATGCTCGCCGCCGAGATATTGCCGTAGGACGCGGTAAAGGTTCCGGCATTGGCGGCGGCGTACTCCAGGCATTTTTGCAGATCCTTCAGATCCACGAGCTCAAAGGAAGAGTCTTTTGCTATCTTGAACACCAGGGTCAGCACGGCGCTTTGCGTGTCGTTGAGCAAGAGCAGACGGGAGAGAAGGAGCGGCCCCATATCGGCGATGGTGGCCCGCACGGGAGTTCCCTGTTCTCCGAACACGTCCCAGAATTCCACGGGGAATCCCTGAAAAGAGAACCCTTTGGATTCAAGGCCCATGGAAGCGACGCGTTTGTTCACGCTTTCCTTGCCGCCGCCTTTGGCCGCCACGCCGGAGAGGTCGCCCTTGATGTCAGCGGCAAACACGGGCACGCCCATGGAACTGAAGGTCTCTGCAAGAGTTTGCAGACTCACGGTCTTGCCTGTGCCTGTGGCCCCGGTAATGAGCCCATGCCTGTTCGCCATGCGGGGAAGAAGGCAGAGTTCCTTTTCGCCCGCTACGGCCACGAAAGCCCGTTTTTCTGTGTCGAACATGGTTTTGTCGCTTTTTTGATACGGATACTGTGTTTTGAAGCCGCTACTCCTGCGGCGTGAAATGCTCCGTCCAGAACATAAGCCGCTGGCAATTGGGGCACGAGAGTATCTGCGCGCCTTTTTGCAGTTCGATGAAGTTCTGGGGCGGAATGGCGATATTGCAGCCCGAGCATACCCCGGCGACGACCGGCACAATGACGGGGTGCTCCAGACGTTCCCGGATGAACTCATAGCGGGAGAATACCGGTACCGGTACGTCTCTGGCCGTCTGACCGCGCTTGACCAGAAGGCCGTCCAGAGATTTTCTGGCCCGGGACATGCGTTCATCAAGCCCAGCCTCATGGGCGGCGAGTTCCGCCTCAAGGGAAGAGAAATTCGCCTCAATCTCCTCATACAGGGATTTTTGGCGAGTCACTTCCTCGGCAATCGCCAGTTTTTCCTCTTCCCGGTTACGGTTCACCCGCTCCAGGGAATCCATTTCCCGCACCATGGCGTGGTATTCTCTGGTGTTGCCCACCTGCATCAGTTTGCTCTTGCTTTTTTTGAGACGGGCCGTGTCGTCTTCCAGCTCACTCCCCAGACGTCTTTCCTGTTCGCACAGGTGCTCCACCTTGTCCTGCTGGCGGGTACGCAAATCCGAGGTTTCCGTAAAGCGCCCGCGCAGTTCTTCCACTTCACGGGGGGCACTCTCAAGCTCCAGACGAATGGCATGTATCTCGTCATCCACTTTTTGTAATTCGATAAGTTGTTCTATCTGTTTCAGATACAGGCTCAAGGGACTACCTCCTGAATGTTAGAGCAATTTCACGTAGCAATTGCCCGGCGGACGCGAAGCGCGTCATTCATGTCGTAAAAGCTCTGATGTATGTTACATCAGATTTTCTATATTGTCATGATGGCATCTCTGGGGAGATGGCTTCAAAAGTAAAATGCTCCGTCAGGCTTTCATTCTCAAGGGGATCGCGGCCCGGGAAAAAGGTCACGGGAACAGGCAGGGATTGTCGCAACTCCTCCGCAAAGCGGCGCATCATTTCCTCTTCCAGGGCAAAGTGCCCTACATCCAGCACATGCAATCCCAGGGAGGCGGCCTCAAGGGCCGCGTGGTGCTTGATATCTCCGGTAATGAAAAGATCCGCCCCCACAGAGGCTGCGGTCGCCAGCAAGCTGTGGCCCGAGCCTGGGCAGCAGGCCACGCGGAGCACCCGCTCCGGGCGCGGGCCGCAGCTTTGCCAGCCGCTTTTGCCCAGAACCCTGCTCAGGTTTTCACAAAAAAGGCTATAGGACTGGATTTCAGACAAACAGCCGAAAAAGCCGAAGCCGGAGAGCGCGGCGTCCGTCCCTTGCCGCTCCGCAGGCTCAAGCAGTTCCACCAGGCGCAGGCCAAGTGCATGCGCCAGCCAGCGAACCGGCCCTTCCGGGTTGGCATCCAGCGAGGTATGGGCGCTGTAAAGCCAAATATTCCGGGTAAGAAGCAAAGACAGCACAGCCAGATACTCATCATTGCGGTTCGGATAGCGCGGCTGCATCAGAAGCGGATGGTGAGACAGAATGAAATCCGCCCCCGCATCCACAGCCCGGAGCAGAGCCTCCAGACTGGGATCTAGCAGCACGGCAAGGCGCCTCGCTTCTTCGCGCAAGGCAGCAACCTGCACGCCGGAATTATCCCAAGAAGCGGCAAAGGCGGGCGGCGCTGTCTTTTCAATAAAGTCAATTATATCATGAACTTTCATGATATCCCCCATAAAACGGCAAAGGCGCTCCCCCGGCCCCTGCCGTGAAAGCGCCTTAGGCCGAACGCCTTGCGGTTCTGCGCCTGGCTGAAAAAATCCCGATGGGTAAGGGCTGTCCGTATATCGTGCATGGAGCGCTTTTGGTCCTGTTTCGTCACATCCCCTGTACAGCAAAAGCCTCTTGCGCTTGCCGCTGAGGGCGGGCAAGGCATGCGCGCGACAGGATCGAGCAAATTCTTTACGAGCAAAGCAGCTTACAGGGGCAGGGCAAAGCCCTTGCGGACCTGAAGCTTCCCCAGGGGCTCGTCAACAGGACAATTTTGTTACATACGCGCTGTTTTTGTCAAAGTCAACACTCTATTTTCGCGCACGCGCCGACTCGCTCCGGGAGCTTGCGGAGCGCTTCAATACCTGATACACAGCCCCCTGCCGCTGCTGTTGCCATTCGCCCGGCGGCTGCCCGCGTCCATTGCTTTTTTCCGCACGTGCGTCCGCGTTTTTCACCAGCGGCAAAGTAAGGCGTGCCGACCCCCAAGCAGCCAAGGAGTTCTGTATCCATGCAATATGCCAGCGAAGATCTTTCCCCGGTAAAGAAAAAAATTACCGTCACCACACCTGCGGAAGAGGTTGACGCCGCGCTCTCCGCCACCCTCGCCATGTACCGTACCTCCATTT
Organism: Desulfovibrionaceae bacterium UBA930; assembly: GCA_002293605.1. Classification (GTDB taxonomy): domain Bacteria; phylum Desulfobacterota; class Desulfovibrionia; order Desulfovibrionales; family Desulfovibrionaceae; genus Frigididesulfovibrio. The sequence goes on along the minus strand of DBDO01000109.1, from coordinate 7,830 downwards.
CCCTGGACGGTTTCCGCAAGGGCAAGGTGCCGGCGAGCCTCATCGAAAAACGCTTCCGGAATGAAGTATATAAGGAAGCCACGACGGACCTCGTCAATGTGCACATCAATGAAATCATCGGGGAAGGCAAGTTCACCCCGGTTTCGCGCATTGATTTCTCCGGCGGGGAACTGGAGCGGGGGAGTGAATTCGTCTACAGCATTTCTTTTGAAGTCATGCCCGAGTTCGACCTGCCCGCCTATGAAGGTTTTGAAGTGGAGCAGGAAGAAGCCGAGGTGGATGAGGCCGAGCTTTCCGCCGTGATTGAACGCCTGCGCTCCAATATGGGCGAGACCGTCACGGTCGGCGAAGCGCGCGAGCCTGTGGACGGCGAGATAGCGGTTGTCGATTTTGAGGCCTTTGACGAAAACGGTGCCGCAATCGCCGGGGTCAAAGCCGACAACTTCCAGTTGACCCTTGGTGAAGGCCAGACCCTGCCCGATTTTGAGGCCCTGCTCAAAAGCATGAAGCCGGGCGAGGAAAAAGAAGGCCCTGTTGTCTTTCCGGCTGACTTTTTCAACCCTGAATTTGCAGGGCGCACAGTCAGCATGAAGGCCACGCTTCATGCCGTCAAAGAGAAAAAACTCCCCGAACTGGATGAGGCCTTTGCCCGGAAAGCCGGGGGCTTTGAAAGCATGGAAAAGCTGCGCGACAGCGTGCGCGAATCCTATATCAAGACCCGCACTGACCTGAACAAGGCCTCCGCGCAAAAGCAGCTTTTGGATCAATTGCTCAAGCTTGCTGACTTCCCCGTGCCCGAAAGCATGCTGGAAAGCCACACAGGGATGCTGCTCGGCGATATCGAGGAAAAACTCGAACGCCAGGGCAAGAACCTTGCCGCGCTCGGCAAGACCGAAAGCCAACTGCGCGAAGAAGTCCGGCCTGAAGCGGAAATGCGCGCCCGCTCCCAGATCTTCCTGCTCTGCGTGGCCCGCAAGAGCGGGCTTGAAGTTTCGGAAGACGAGGTGGATTTGCAGATCCGCCGCATGGCCATCCAGTCCGGACAGGACTATAAGGCGATCAAAGACTACTACACCCAGAACAACCTGCTCTTTGCCCTGCGTGACCGCCTGCTTGCGGACAAGGCCATGGACGAGCTTTTCAGCAAGGCTGACGTGAAAATGACGCCGCCCAAAAAACGGGAAGCAGAAGCTCAGGAAGCTGACGAGAGCGCTCAAGAAGGCGATGCGTAAAACAGTTTGTATGCCTTAAAAAAGTGAATGCTCCACCGGCTTTCCGCTGGTGGAGCATTCACTTTTACCATGTTTGCGGCAACGCCCTTGCCCTTTTGCGCCAGAAAACTTACACTTAACCGTTGAGCAGCCGGGAAAGAATCCGCCGCAGAGCCCATAGACATTTGCAATGCGTATTTGCCTCAGTTGGCGCGGATATTGCATTTAACTTTGAAGGCCTGATGGATTTTCCCTGCGCGCCCCTATGCCCACCTACACGGCCCGGTGAAACGCGCCGCTATGAAAGAGGAGCCAAGCATGCCCCCCATCCCCATGGTTATTGAAAGCACCGGCCGCTCGGAGCGCGCCTATGATATTTATTCCCGTCTGCTTAAAGACCGCATCGTCCTTTTGGGGGAAGGCGTGGACGATCATACGGCCTCGCTGATCTGCGCGCAGTTGCTCTTCCTTGAATCCGAAGCCCCGGACAAGACCATTTATCTCTACATCAACTCCCCTGGCGGCGTTGTTTCCGCCGGGCTCGCCATTTACGACACCATGCGCTATATTGCCTGCCCTGTGGCTACCTTGTGCATGGGTCAGGCCGCCAGCATGGGCGCGCTGCTCCTTTCTGCGGGCGCGCCCGGCATGCGCTACGCCCTGCCGCACAGCCGGATCATGATCCACCAGCCCTCCGGCGGTTTCAAAGGCCAGGCCAGTGATATCGACATCCACGCCCGCGAAGTGCTGCGCCTGCGGCATATGCTCAATGAAATCATGGCCGGGCACAGCGGGCAGAGCGTGGAGCGCATTGCGGAACTCACGGAGCGCGATAATTTTATGAGCCCGCAGGAAGCCGTTGCACTCGGCCTCATCGACCGCGTGCTGACCTCGCGCGATGATCTTGCCGCTGAAGAAAAATAACGCCGCATTCTGAAGGATTCTCCCATGACGAAAACACCAAAAAATCCCGGTTCGGAAGGACGCGCAAACCTGCGCTGCTCTTTTTGCGACAAGGGCGACGATCAGGTCAAACGCCTCATCGAAGGCCCGGATAAAATCTGCATCTGCGATGAATGCATCACCTTGTGCAACGAGATCATGGCCAACCAGACCATGGAGGAAATACGCGAGGAAGGCAGCCTTTTGCCGCCGGCAGAACTCAAAAGCCGCCTCGATGATTACGTCATCGGGCAGAATCAGGCAAAAAAAATTCTCGCCGTTGCCGTGCACAACCACTACAAACGGGTCTTTTTCAAAGAAGCACTCGGCAATGATGTCGAACTGGAAAAAAGCAATATCCTGCTCATGGGACCGTCCGGCAGCGGCAAAACCCTGCTGGCGAAAACCCTGGCCCGTGTGCTCAAGGTGCCCTTTGCCATTGCCGATGCCACCACGCTGACCGAAGCCGGTTATGTGGGCGAAGATGTGGAGAACATTCTGGTACAACTGCTCCAGAACGCGGACTACGACTTGGAAGCTGCGGCCAAGGGCATCATCTATATTGATGAAATCGACAAAATCTCCCGTAAGGGCGACAGCCCCTCCATCACCAGGGACGTGTCCGGCGAAGGCGTACAGCAGGCCCTTTTGAAAATCATAGAAGGCACCGAGGCCAACATCCCCCCCAAGGGAGGGCGCAAACACCCCCAGCAGGAATATATCCGCATGGATACCTCGAATATCCTGTTCATCCTGGGCGGGGCCTTTGTGGGCCTGGAAAAAATAGTGGAACAGCGCGCCAGGGGCCGCTCCATGGGCTTTGGCGCGCGCATTGAAGGCGACAAGGGCGGCAAGAAAAAGAAGACCGAACTGGACTACCTTGACGATGTGCACCCGAACGATCTGGTCAAGTTCGGCCTGATCCCCGAATTCGTGGGCCGTATCCCTGTCATCACCCATCTGGACGAATTGAGCGAGGATGATCTGGTCCGCGTGCTGACCGAGCCCAAAAACGCCCTGGTCCGGCAGTACCAAAAACTCTTCGAACTGGACAAGGTGACCTTGCGCTTTACCCAGGACGCCCTGCAGGCCGTTGCCAGGCAGGCCATAGAACAAAAAACGGGAGCGCGCGGGCTGCGCAATGTGCTTGAAAGCAGCATGCTCGACATCATGTACTCCCTGCCTTCCGAACGCGGACTCCTGGAATGCGTGATCAATGCCGCTGTTGTGGAAAAGCACAAGCCGCCGATGCTCATCTACGAGGCCGATGCCGCAGGGAAGGATGACGTGCTCGGCACCACGGCCTAGGGTCAGACCTCATTCCTTTGGGGCTACCGCCCCCCGTCTGGGGGAAATGATTTCCNNATTTCCCCCAGACCCCCTCACTTTACTTTGCTTGCGCTGCGCGCAAACAAAGTAAACCGGGAGTCCAGAGCTAGAGATACTTGCAGGCGGGCTTTGCCCGCCGTTACGCAAGTAACTCAAAGTGAAACTGCTATAAAGATAAGAAGCACGGGAGAATCAACCATGGCTGAATACATAAGCGTGCTGCCGCCGGTGGAACTGCCTTTGATGCCGCTTCGTGAAGTGGTCATGTTCCCGCGCTCCATTGCGCCGCTGTTCGTGGGGCGGGAAAGCTCCATCAAGGCCATTGAGACGGCCATTGAGCAGCATGATCGTCAGATATTTCTTGTAGCGCAAAAGGATCCGGGAATAACCAAGCCCGAGGCCGGAGATCTGTTTACCATAGGCACGGTCAGCCGTGTTCTGCAGTTGCTGCGCCTGCCTGACGGCTCAATCAAGGTGCTGTTTGAAGGGCTGTACCGGGCCAGATGGACGCCTGCGCTGCTTTCGTCAGGCCCCTTTGTCCAGGCAGCCGGGGAAGAAAGCTACCAGCTCGCCCTGGTCCGCCCCTGTGAAGAAGAGCAAGGCCCGGACCATGAAAGCGCGGCCACGGTGCGCGCCGCTGTGGAGGCCCTGGACGAATACGCCAAAATCAACAAAAAACTCACCCCCGAGGTCTTGCAGGCCATTACCGCCAATACCGCCCCTGGTGTGCTGGCCGATGCCGTGGCCCCGCACCTCAAGGTGGAGTATCTCAAAAAACAAAAGGCCCTTGAGGCCCTGAACACCGCCCTACGTCTGGAGTGGGTGTATGAACTGCTGCAAGGCGAAATCGCCATTGCGGGTATGGAAAAGCGTATCAAGACCCGTGTTAAGACGCAGATGGAGCGCAACCAGCGCGAATACTATCTGAACGAGCAGATCAAGGCCATTAATAAAGAAATGGGGCGGGATGACGACCCGCAGGAAGAAATCAACGACCTGGAAAAGCGGCTGAACGAAAAAGATATGCCTGCCGAAGCCAGGGAAAAATCCCTGCGCGAAGTAAAAAAACTGCGCCAGATTCCGCCCTCTTCCGCTGAATACACAGTAGTGCGCAACTATGTGGACTGGGTGCTGGACCTGCCCTGGAACCTGCTCAAGGCGGCGGATATCGATATCGACAAGGCCCGACAAATTCTGGACGCCGACCACTATGGCCTGGACAGGCCCAAAGAGCGCATTCTCGAATACCTTGCCGTGCAAAAGCTGGTGAACAGGCTCAAAGGCCCCATTCTCTGCCTGGTCGGCCCCCCTGGCGTTGGCAAGACCTCTTTGGCCAAGTCCGTGGCCAAGGCCACGGGGCGCGAATTCGTGCGCCTGTCGCTGGGCGGGGTGCGCGATGAGGCGGAAATTCGAGGGCACCGGCGTACCTATGTTGGCGCGCTGCCGGGCAAGATCATCCAGTCCCTCAAGCGGGTTAAGCATAATAACCCCCTGTTCTGCCTGGATGAAATAGATAAAATGAGCACGGACTTCAGGGGAGATCCTTCCTCCGCCCTGCTCGAAGTGCTCGACCCGGAACAGAACAACGCCTTTGGCGACCACTACCTGGACATGGACTACGACCTCTCCCAGGTCTTTTTCATCACCACGGCCAATGCCCTGCACTCCATCCCCCTGCCCCTGCAGGACCGCATGGAAATCATCAAGCTGCCCGGCTATCTGGAAACGGAAAAACTCAGCATCGCCAAGCATTTTCTTTTGCCTAAACAGCTTGAAACGCACGGCCTGGCTGCGAAAAATCTGCGCGTATCAGACAACAGCCTGCTGGAGATCATCCGCACCTATACCAGGGAAGCGGGCGTGCGCAGCCTGGAGCGGGAAATCGCCACGGTCTGCCGTAAGTCCGCCATGCAGATTGTTGCCGCAAACAACCTGGAAAAACAGGTTATCGTCACCTGCCAGAATCTCGGCCAGTTCCTGGGCGTGAAAAAGCACCGCCACGGCGAGCGGGAGGATGACCCCCAAATAGGCGTATGTACCGGCCTTGCCTATACGGAGCTGGGCGGCGAGCTTTTGCTGGTGGAAACAGCCCTGATGCCCGGCAGCGGCAAGGTGAGCACCACGGGCAAGCTCGGCGAGGTCATGACCGAATCGGCGCAGGCGGCGCTCTCCTATGTGCGCTCGCGCTCCGACCTTTTCGGCCTGCGCTCCGACTTCCACAAGGATATCGACATCCACATCCATGTACCGGAAGGCGCAACCCCCAAAGACGGCCCCTCTGCTGGCATCACCCTGACCACCTCGCTGGTTTCGGCCCTGCTCGGCGTGCCGGTGCGCAACGATATAGCCATGACCGGCGAAATCACCCTGCGCGGGCGCGTGCTGCCCATCGGCGGCTTGCGCGAAAAGCTTCTGGCCGCCCATCGGGGCCTGATCTGCACGGTGATCATCCCCAAAGAAAATGAAAAGGATCTGAAAGAGGTCCCTGACGACATTCTGAAAGGCCTGCACATCGTCATGGTCACCCATGTAGATGAGGTACTGCCCCAGGCCTTGCTCTCCCCCGCCGAAGAACTCTACTCCGGCAGGCAAAGCGCCACGCCTTTGTGCCACTCCCTGCGCAAGGCCGCCGGAAATGCAGCGACAGCAGGAACGCCCGCGCATTAGGCCAGCGCCTCAGTGCGTCTGGGGGAAATCATTTCCCCCAGGCCCCCTCACACGGACACATACAAAATAAAAAATCTCTTGACCCTGATCCTACATGAGGCCTTATACTGCATAGACTTTTATGGAGGCGCTGTTTTCTGATCACCTTTGAGAAGAAAGGGGGCATGCTGTTTATGGGTCTGTCGTATTGCCCCGAATGCCCTGGAGGGCTGTTTTCCAGGGGAGTGCTGTGGCCTGCTTTTTTGCATTTACTTTTAACTCCACGCTATCGCGCCTTTGTAAAGAAAGATGCGTATTTTGTATTTCTGAAAAGACCCTATCCCTTTGTGGATAGTGTCTTTATTTTTTTCGATACACTTCAGATATTGAGGATGTATAATATACAAATCTAGTTTATCATTTATATTTAACTCTAACATAAGAGGAGAATCTTCATGAAAAAAATTGCTTGTCATTTTATGTTTGTTTTCATGTTCTCTCTGCTTATTCCAGTTGCCGCATTTGCCGCAGGAGCCGAAGGGTTTCTGACGGCAACTCCTAAGAAAACACTTCGTTGGGAAGATGCTAAGAATTTTTGCGAGTCAAATGGCGGCAGGTTGCCTCTCGTCAATGAAACAGACAAAGTGGCTAAATTAACTGTTGGTACGCCTGTGGAGGGCTTTGGTGCTTACGGAGACACATGGCCAACCGAGGTGCCGAAAGCAACCTACTGGACAGGTACAACGGCTAGTGCGGCTAATGTTGACGCTGCCTGGGTTGTTTACGTGCGCGGCAACAAAATTTCCCTTCGGGGCGGCCCTAGCGATGGAGGTTATGACAACAAGAAAAACACAAACCGTGTACTTTGCGTTCCAAAGTGAAATATTCCGCAATTGCCTGGGATAGCAGTGTTTTTAGTGAGCATATTTATCCTTATACCAAGTTGCTCCTTATTGGTCGCAACAGGGGGTAAACAACCGCCAACCGCTCAGGAGTTTCTGTATGCGCACATCCGCCCGCCTTTTTGTGTTCGCCTGTCTCTACCTTTTGGCCCTTCCCGCCGCTACCTTCGCTGCGGAGAGCTTTATCGCACAATCTCCAAAAAACATGGACTGGTTTGCTGCAAAAAATTTCTGCGAGTCCAAGGGAGCTAAACTGCCTCTCGTCAACAATGCGGATATTTTGACAAAAGCGGATAAAGGCATGACCGTGGATGGTATTGGCGTTATCGGCGACAAGTGGTCGTCTGAACTCGATGGGAGCAAATTCTACTGGCTGGGCACAGCTCCCACACCCGCCCCTCACAGGAGAGCGTATGTCGTTGGAACAAGCCGCGGAGCTGTGAGGGTCAGCGAGACCATGTCGGGCGGAGAAAGCGGCGTTGTTTGCGTTCCAAAATAATCAGATTGCCTTATTAGAAAGGCAGGAGGCCTCGATGCGCACAGCCCCGCCAGAAACTGTCTGACGGGGCTGTGCCATTCGTTGCAACATGCGGCAGCGCAGCCGCTATGCGAGATCTGCGGCAAGCCGTTTTATTTCCTCAAGGGAGAGGCCGGTTGCGTCAGCAATATCATTGGGTGACATCTTTTTTTGCAGAAGATTCCGGGCGACTTCCTGCCTTCCTTTCTGCTGTCCTTCCTGCAAGCCTTGCTGTCCTTCATAGCGTGCGTCATCTATGTAAGAGGCCATGTCCATGAGGTGC
>DBDO01000183.1 GCA_002293605.1 Desulfovibrionaceae bacterium UBA930 | reverse complement strand
CAGTATTTGAAAAACTATTGATTTTTTCTAGATTTTTTGCTATGTCGAAAAAATGCTGGAATAGTAATGTATTTCAGTATTTTATACTACAAAGTAACAATAGGCGAACCAATGCGCAGTAAAGGTATGCAAGCACACAGAGGGCAGGCTGCCGCCAGGGTCAGTACCGGGCGCGATGTGCCGCGCCCGGATTGTTCCGAAAGCGTAAAGCCGCGCCGACCCTGGCCCGAGGAACTCGGCCTTTCCGCCTTTTTGCCTTCGGCCACGCTGCCTGTCTTTGTCCTTGCCCTGCTCTGTCTAGCGCTTTTCGCTTCGGGCTGTTCCCTGCGCTCCTCATCGGACATGACCTCGTCCGGTCTGAAGGTGCCTGGCGCGGCCATCAGCAAAACCGCGCTCTCCACCGTGGGCACACCCTACACATATGGCGGGGCAAGCCCCTCAAAGGGCTTTGACTGCTCAGGCCTGGTGCTCTGGGCCTTTGAGCGGAACGGGGTGCGGGTGCCGCGCACGGCCAGGGAACAGAGCATTCTCGGATTTTCGGTCGCGCAGGGTTCCCTCAAGCCAGGAGACCTTGTGGTGTTCAAAATCCGCAGCGGGCTGCATACAGGCATCTATACAGGCAGGGGGCGCTTCGTGCACAGCCCGAGCAGCGGCAAGCGCGTGCGCGTGGACAATATGAACAGTGCGTACTGGCGAGGCAAATTTGTTGCAGGTAGAAGGCATGCGCGGGTATACTGACGGCAAGGCAATGCGCCCATGCCAGCCCGTGGCTGATGTGAGGCAGTAGCTGTAAAAAGGCTTGACAAAGCCTCCCTCTCAAGGTTAGGAGGACAGCAACTCAAGCGGAGCAGCTTTCGGGCGGTTCCAACATCCTGTGAGCCAAGAGGCTTTAAGGGTGGCCTGACGGCCTCCCTTTTTTTTATCGCTTTGCCTGACGAAATACAGCAATTCCGCATATGAATGAAGAACACGCAAGCGCCATCTCAGCGCAAACCATAGCCGAACTGGCCAGGCCGCTCGCAGAAAGCCTGGGGCTTTCTCTGTGGGGCGTTGAGCTGGCCCTTGGCGGGCGAAGCCTCGTCCGCGTTTATGTTGAAGATGCAAAGGGCGTCAGCGTGGAGCAGTGTGCGGATCTCTCGCGCCTGCTGGGACTTGCACTTGAGGTGGAAGAGCTTTTTGTCGGGGCCTATGTGCTTGAGGTGTCTTCTCCCGGTCTGGAGCGAATATTTTTTACGCCCGAGCAACTCGCCAGCGCGCTGGGCCAGACCGTGGAACTCACCCTGAGCGCTCCGGTCGCGGCCTTTTCCGGCAGGCGCAAATTTCGGGGCCTGCTCGCAGCAGTGCCCGAAGAGGATGCTTCTTCCCCAGGCCAGTTCAGCCTGAAGGTCGAGAACCCCTCCCGCCCTGGCGAATACGAAGGCCTGCTGCCTTTTGCCTTCAGCGCGCTTAAAAAGGTCCGGCAGATACATATCGTCCCTGAAAAGACGCTCCCCGGCAAAGCCGGAAAGAAGAAAAAACCGTCCGCGCCCGGCGCAGCGTGCGATGACTGGAGGGACTCGAATGAGCCTGGAACTGAAAAAAGCCATTGACCAGATCAGCAAAGACAAGGGTCTTGATCGGGCCATGTTGGTTGAAACGCTGGAAGAAGCCGTGCGGACCTCGGTTACGCGCAAATACGGCGAAGACACGGATGTCGAGGTCTCCTTCAATGAAGATACGGGCGAGCTCGATGTTTTCCAGTTTAAAATCGTGGTTGCCGAAGTTGAGGACGAAGGCGGGCAGATTTCTCTGGAAGAGGCCCAAAAACACGACCCCAGCGTGCAACTTGACGATGAAATGGGCTTTCGCCTGAAGGTTGAGGATCTCGGCCGCATCGCGGCCCAGTCAGCCAAGCAGGTCATTATCCAGCGCATGCGCGATGCCGAGCAGAGCATCATCTATGAAGAATATAAAGATCGGGCGGGCGAAATCGCTTCCGGTATCATTCAGCGCCGCGACAAGGCGGGCTGGGTGATCAACCTCGGACGCACCGAAGCCCTGCTGCCCAAGGAAGAGCAGATTCCCCGCGAGCACTACAAGCGGGGCGACCGCGCCCAGGCCCTGATTATCGAAGTGCGCAAGGAAGGGCGCGGCCCCCAGGTCGTTGTCTCCCGTTCCCACCGCGACTATATGGCCGCCCTGTTCAGGCGCGAGGTGCCTGAAGTGGACGATGGCGTGGTGCAGATCATGGGTGTGGCCCGCGACCCTGGCAGCCGCGCCAAGGTTGCCGTCATGAGCCGGGATCGCGATGTAGACCCTGTGGGGGCCTGCGTTGGCGTTCGGGGTTCGCGCATTCAGAATATCGTGCAGGAGCTGCGCGGCGAGCGCATCGACATCGTGGTCTGGAGCCAGGATATCGCCACATACGCCCGCAACGCCCTGTCTCCGGCTGTCATTACCCGCATTGTGGTGGATGACGCCGAAGGGCTTCTGGAAGTGATTGTGCCTGACGATCAGCTCACCAACGCCATCGGGCGCAAAGGGCAGAACGTGAAGCTGGCCGCCAAGCTCCTGGGCTGGAAAATCGATATTTACACCGAAACCCGCTATAACGAGGCCAATGCCATCGGGCACGGCCTTGAGCAACTGGCCAGCGTGGCTGAGGTCCCTCTTGAAAGTTTTGTGGAGGCGGGGCTTACCAGCTTTGACGTCATTCGCGAGGCCAGCGATGAGGCCCTGCTCGGCATAAACGGCATTACTCCGGAAAAAATCGCCAATGTGCGGGCGGCCATCAACTTTTTGCGTCCCGGTAACGGGCATGAAGAAGCCCCGGCCCCTGACAGTGAAAAAAATCCGGATGACGAGGCCGCAGCCGGGAATGATCAGGCAGAGGACGCATCGGCCTGATCGTGAGTATGACGCCTAGAGAGGACACAGGTATAAAGCCTGCGGACAGCCCGAATCCCGGGCCGGACAGCGGCCCGGCCCAGGCAGCGGACAGGGGCGTGCATGTGCCCTTGCGTATGTGCGTCATATGCCGGAAACGCGCGCCAAAATGCGCGCTGACTCGATTTGCCGCCGCCGCTTTCCACTCCGGTGTGGGGACAATAGAACCGGACGGAAAGCACCAGGCCCCTGGCAGGGGCGTGTATCTCTGTAACGCGCCGGAATGCCGGGAGGCGTTTTCACGCCGAAGCGTGAAAAGGAAAGCAAAGAGGCAGGAACTATGAGCGACGATAGAAAAAAAGTTAAAGATCTGGCTACCGAACTCGGCATTGCGCCCAAAGACCTCCTGGCCGCAGCCAGGGATCTCGGCATAACTGCGGCCAAAGTGGCCGCAAGCAGCCTTTCCGAAACGGAAAGCGCGCGTTTGCGCAATCACTTTGCCCCGGCGGAGCCAGCAAAGCAGCAAGTTATCGTGCGCCGCAGACGCGCATCCTCACCTGAGGCCGCGCCCGAGCCTGCACCCGCGCAAGCC
>DBDO01000077.1:3720-4222 GCA_002293605.1 Desulfovibrionaceae bacterium UBA930 | reverse complement strand
GTGGAGCTTTCCGCCGAGGCGGAATCCTGGCTCAAGGACTATGCCTGGCCCGGCAACGTACGGGAAATGCAGAATCTTATGGAGCGCGCCGTGCTGCTTTCCGGCGGCAGGCCGATTACGCCGGGCCATTTTTTGCTGGAATCGGAAGACTGGCCCCTTTTCCTTGAAGAGGGCGCAGGCTCGGAACTTTCGTTGCAGCAGGCGGAGCCGGAAGCGGAAAAGGCCGCGCCGGTGCCTGCCGCAGAAGCTGCGCCTTCTCCTTTTTCAGGCGGGGTGATTCCCTTGCATGAAATGGAGCGCATCATGATTAAAAAAGGCCTGGAGCAGACCGGGGGCAACAGAACCCAGGCAGCGGAGCTGCTGGGCATTTCAGTGCGCACCCTGCGCAACAAGTTGAACGAATACCGTGAAGCCGGGGCAGATATTGAGAGGCTGTGAGGTAGCGCAGCTATCCTGCGGTTTTTTCACGGCGCGGCGGGGCAGACCTGCCGCGCCGTGAACG
>DBDO01000077.1:1746-3660 GCA_002293605.1 Desulfovibrionaceae bacterium UBA930 | reverse complement strand
ATCTTCTGGGGCGTGGGCAACATGGGGGGCGGGCGCGACAGCAACCTGGCCCGGGTGAACGGCGAGAGCATTACTCTGGCCGAGTATCAGAAAAAACTGAACAACGCCCTGAACGAGGAATCAAGGGATAATCCGGCATTGCTCTCCGATGCGCGGCTTTTTGGCGAATACAAGCGTCAGGTGCTCAATGAAATCATGTGGGCCAAGGCGCGTAACCTGGAAGCACAGCGCCTGGGCCTTCTTGTTACGCCGCATGAACTGAAAAAATACCTGCACAGTTTGTCCGTCTTTCACGATGCCGAGGGAAAGTTCAGTGAAGAGCTCTACCGTAAGACGCTTGAAAGCATACAGCTTACCTCGGATCAGCTTCTCGGCGATCTGGAGAACGAACTCCTGGACAACAAGTTCATATCCTACATCAGCATGAGCAGCGGCATCAGCGACAAGGAACTTAAGGCCCAGCACGATTTTAACATGGAGCGGCGAAGCGCTGACTATGTGCTCTTCACTCTGGATGAATACAGGGCCAAGGCCGAAGTGAGCGAGGACGACATTGCCGCTGCGTATGAAAGCGGCAAGGAGAGCTACCGCCGCCCGAACCGGGCGAACCTGGAATACCTGCTCATCACCCCGCAGACCTTGGCCAAGGGCTATCCGGTGAGCGATGCGGATGCCGAGGCCTATTATAAGGAACATACGGAAGAATTCCGCAGCCAGGAAATGTTCCAGGCCCGCCTGCTCGCCATTTCCGCGCCGCCTGAAAATTCCACGGAGCCGGGCGCGGAAGAACTGAGTGCCAAGGCCAGGGCAAAGATGGACGAGGCCCTTGCCAAGCTGAAAGCGGGTGAGGATTTCGGCGAACTGGCCAAAGCGTATTCGGACGATCAGGGAAGCGCCCGCCTGGGCGGTTTGCTGCCTTGGCTTGAGGTAGGCGATACCGGACATGCAAGCCTGAACCAGGCCATCAAAAGCCTGAAACCAGGGGAAGTCAGCGAGGTGCTGCGCTCTCCTCTTGGCTTTCATGTGATCAAAATGGAAGGCAAGAAGCCTTCGGCCCTCAGCCCCTTTGCCGAGGTAGCCGAAGGCATCAAGGGCGATCTGGCCAGACGCCGTGCGGAAGAGAATTTCCCCAACGCGCAAAAAGAAGCTGAAGACGGGCTGCGCCTGGGCACTTCTTTTGCCGAACTGGGGACCAGATTTAAGCTGGCTCCGGCAAAAAGCGGACTGCGTTCCGAGGCAGAGCTGAAGGCCCTGCTCGGCCTGAGCAAAGACTATGCCGCTGTGCTGGATAACGCCATAGCCGAGGCCCTTGCTTCCGGCAATGCCACACCCCTTCCCGCTCCTCTGAATCTTGAAGAGGGCATCGCCCTGGTTCGGATTCTGGAGACTTCCCCTTCCCATGTGCCGGCTCTTGATGCGGTGCGCGAGGAGGTACGCGTCTCGCTTCTGGATGCAAAGGGAGCAGAGCTTGCGCGGGCCGCTGCGGACCAGGCCTTACCCTCTTTTACCGGCCAGGATGCGCCCGAAGAATACCGGAGCAAGATTGTCAGAAGCGCGGGCGCGACCAGAGGCTCGGATTCTGTCGAACCGCTCGGCCCCGCGCCCGAACTCACGGCCCAGCTCTTCTTTTCCAAAGGCGGCTGGATGCCCCAGGTGTTCGCCACACCGAAAGGGCCGGTCATCGCCAAACTGGGGAGTGTGGAAAAGTCCACCCCGGAACAGTGGGAGGAGAACAGGGCCAGGGGCTACGGCGATATCTACAGGCAATGGCAGGTCAATACCATTGTGCAGGCCTACCTGGAAAACCTTAACGCCCGTACTATATTTGAGCCGAATTACGCGACGCTGGATCTCATAGGGCGGCAGCAGTAATCTCAGGAAACACTGATCAATGGGCTTTGAGGAAACGCGTAG
>DBDO01000077.1:865-1704 GCA_002293605.1 Desulfovibrionaceae bacterium UBA930 | reverse complement strand
CGCCGCCAAAGGGAATAAATCAGCATTTCCCCCATTTTTGGCAGACGCCCTTACCTTAATGACAGGAGACGCTTCATGGCCGCGAAAAAGATTCTCTTCCTTGTTGGCGACTTTGTTGAAGATTATGAAATCATGGTCCCCTTTCAGGCCCTTGCCGCTGTCGGGCATCAATGCTTTGCCGTGTGCCCCGGCAAAAAGCCGGGTGATAGGGTACGAACCGCCGTGCATGATTTTGAGGGCGATCAGACCTATTCGGAAAAGCCGGGCCACAACTTCGCTCTTAATGCGGATTTCGATGCCGTCAAGGTTGCGGAGTACGATGCTCTGGTCATTCCCGGCGGGCGTGCCCCGGAGTATCTGCGTCTGAACCCCAGGGTGCTGGAAATCGTGCGCGAGTTCGATGCCGCCAAAAAGCCCATAGCCTCCATCTGCCACGGACCGCAGATTCTTGTTTCGGCAGGCATCCTTAAAGGACGCACCAGCACGGCCTACCCTGCGGTGCAGCCCGATGTGGTGGACGCAGGCTCTGCCTGGTGCCCGGTGAATGCCACGGCAAGCAACTCCTGCATAGATGGCAATCTGGTCACGGCCCCGGCCTGGCCTGCCCATCCCGACTGGATTCGCGATTTTCTGAAGGTGCTTGGCACTAAAATCGAGTTATAAGCGCTGGGAGAAAGAGTTCCTCGGGGAGGCTCTGCCTCCCCGAACCCCTCCTGCAGGGGGCTCAGGCCCCCTGCGGGGTGCGGGGCAGAGCCTCACAAAACAGGGGTTTTGTCATCAATCTGAAGCGGTTCTGCCGTTTTTCGGAAAATTGCGGGTTCCAAGGGCCTCAGGCCCTT
>DBDO01000077.1:0-736 GCA_002293605.1 Desulfovibrionaceae bacterium UBA930 | reverse complement strand
GCCTGGGGCCGCGCAATCTATGGCGGTGAAAAAGCGCCGGGCGTCAAGATCGCGCGGGCCTTTTTTTCCTTCCTTTTTCCAGGGCAGGGCAGGAGCTGCGGTAATGGCCCGCCAGGCTTCCATAAAGGCCGGGCGGCTCTCTTCCGGTCCTGTATAGCGCAGCAGGTAGCGCTCGGTCTGGGCGTCCGCGCATTTTTTACCCAGGGGCAGCTCTTCAAGCGCGCGCACGCGCAGCCCCCTGGGCAGGGATGTGTTGAGGGCCTCCAGACTTTCCCGGAGCGGGCGTTTTTCACGCAAATAAACGGAAAACCATTCCTTTTCGCTGGCAACGCCCACGGGCAGCGCCCTGCCAAAGGAGAGCAGCGGCAGGGGGTGAAAGCCTTGGCTGAAGCATAGGGGCATGTCGGCCCTGCGCAGGGCGCGGTCAAAAATATGCTGTATTTCCAGCTGGCTGAGGTACGCGGCCGGACCTGTGCGCATATAGAGAATGCGCAGATGGGCCGCCTTGACCGTTAAATGCGGGGCCAGCGCGGGCGGACGCGCTTTGCCGGAAGGCTTGCCCACTGTCTGTTCGGGCCTCTGTTCCGCCCCCTGGCCTGCCTCTTGACCTATCGTAGAGGCATTCGCCTGGCCCGGTATGGCCTCTGCCCTCTGGCCGGGCGCGCCGCCGCGCACCACGACCCGGCCATATTGGTCCAGGCTGGCCCGGTGTGCTTCCTGATCGCGCTGCGCGTTA
>DBDO01000131.1:17064-17234 GCA_002293605.1 Desulfovibrionaceae bacterium UBA930 | reverse complement strand
AAGCGCCCCGCGCCTTCGGCTGCTGCGCCAGGGGGCTTTGCCCCGGCTTCGCCCGATAGCGAACAGGGCCGCAAAAAGCGCCAGAAGGGCCGCAGAACTGTCGAATTTGCCGATACAAGAGGCCGGAGCGATGAAGACACAGGCTGGAGCAAGGGCTCGGGCCGCCGCAA
>DBDO01000131.1:16850-16982 GCA_002293605.1 Desulfovibrionaceae bacterium UBA930 | reverse complement strand
AAGTCCGGCGAAATCATCAAGGTGCTCTTTTCCCTCGGCGTGATGGCCACGATCAACCAGGCCCTGGATATTGACACCGCCACTCTGGTAGCGGCGGAATTCGGCTACGAAATTGAAAAGACCGGCTTTGAC
>DBDO01000131.1:12058-16800 GCA_002293605.1 Desulfovibrionaceae bacterium UBA930 | reverse complement strand
GACCACGGCAA
This sequence comes from Desulfovibrionaceae bacterium UBA930, assembly GCA_002293605.1. Classification (GTDB taxonomy): domain Bacteria; phylum Desulfobacterota; class Desulfovibrionia; order Desulfovibrionales; family Desulfovibrionaceae; genus Frigididesulfovibrio. The sequence goes on along the minus strand of DBDO01000131.1, from coordinate 16,789 downwards.
GACCTCGCTGCTTGATGCCATTCGCAAGTCCTCGGTCGTTTCCGGCGAAGCGGGCGGCATTACCCAGCACATCGGGGCCTACCATGTAAAGACCAAAAAGGGCGAGATCGTCTTCCTCGACACCCCCGGTCACGAAGCATTCACCGCCATGCGCGCGCGCGGTGCCGAGGTCACGGACATCGTGGTGCTTGTTGTCGCCGCCGATGATGGTGTGATGGAGCAGACCAGAGAAGCCATCAACCACGCCAGGGCCGCCAAGGTACCCATTATGGTTGCGGTGAACAAAATGGACAAGGAAGCGGCCAACCCGGACCGGGTCAAGCGCGAGCTTGCCGAGCAGGGGCTGGTGGCCGAAGACTGGGGCGGAGATGCCACCTTCAGCTATGTTTCGGCCAAGACCCGCGAGGGCCTTGACGATTTGCTGGAACTGCTCGCCCTGCAGGCGGAAATTCTGGAACTTAAGGCCAATCCCAAGCGCCCGGCCGTGGGCCATATTGTGGAAGCAAAGCTGGACAAGGGCCGGGGCTCTCTGGGCACTGTGCTCATTCAGCAGGGCACGCTGCATATGGGAGATGCCTTTGTCTGCGGCGTGCACTCCGGGCGGGTGCGGGCCATGTTCAACGACCAGGGCAAGAAGGTTAAAGAGGCCGGCCCCTCCATGCCTGTGGAGGTGCAGGGCTTTGAAGGCGTGCCCGAGGCGGGCGAAGAGTTCTTGGTAATTGCCGATGAAAAGCAGGCCCGGCGCATCGCCGAAGCCCGCGCCCTGAAACAGCGTGAGCGCGAGCTGGCCAAGGAATCCAAAATCACGCTCGAAACCTTCCTGGCCCGCAAGGCGGACAGTGTGGAAGCCGAAGTGCTCAACCTGGTAGTCAAGGCCGATGTGCAAGGCTCCCTGGAGGCCATTACCGAGGCCCTGCGCAAGCTTTCCACCGACAAGGTGCGCATTAACGTCATCCACGGCGGCACGGGCGCGGTTTCCGAATCTGACGTGCTGCTGGCCACGGCCTCGAACGCGATCATCATTGGCTTCAACGTGCGGCCCACGTCCAAGGCCAAGGAACTCGCGGAACAGGAAAAAGTGGATATCCGCTTCTACGACATCATCTACAAGCTGGTGGAAGAAATCAAAAGCGCCATGGAAGGCATGCTGGCTCCGGTGGAGCGCGAGGTCTTTCTCGGCACTGCCGATATTCGGGAAATCTTCTCTGTGCCCAAGGTCGGGGTTATTGCCGGCTGCCACGTTTCGGACGGCAAAATGCTCCGTAACGCCCAGGCCCGCCTGCTGCGCGATGGCGTGGTCGTGCATACAGGCAAAATCGGCTCCCTGCGCCGCTTCAAAGATGACGTGCGTGAAGTGGCCAAGGGCTACGAATGCGGCATCAGCCTTGAAAACTACAATGATGTCAAGGTCGGAGACAGCATCGAAGCCTTTGAAATCGTTGAAGAAGCCGCTACGCTATAAGGCTTTATTTCACATTGCCGCTGAAGCCCTTTGCATGGGCTTCCATGATTCGATGAACGCGAAAGCTCCCGAGAGGGGGCTTTCGCGTTTTTTTTCGGCCAGGAGAGTAGCGGACTACCCGAAGGAAAAATCCACCTTGATTTTGTAGAGTCTTGTGGCGGGCAGGTTGAGAACGGCAATGCCGGTGCTGCGGGAGATGCCCTCCAGGGTGTCGCACAGGGCCTCCCAGGAGGGGGCAATCAGGGTGAACCAGACGTTGTATGCGTGATCGCGCAGGTAGTTGTGCGTTACGCCGGGGTGGCGGTTGACCTCGGCTATAAAGGCCTCAAGCGCCGCATCCGGCACTTTGGCGGCGCACAGGCTGCTGCGAAAGCCCAGTTTGGCGGATTGAAAATTGGCCCCGAGCCGCCGGATGATCTTGCGCTTTTTCAGCGCGCGCACCCGTTCCAGCACCTCTTCCTCCGCAAGGCCGAGTTCTTCCCCGATAACCGCATAGGGCCGGGATTCCAAAGGAAAGCGTGACTGAATGACGCCGAGTATGCGCCTGTCCACGCTGTCCAGCATGCCTTCCGGACTTGCGTCCAGCGTGCCGCCGTCCAGTTCCTGTTCCGTCATTGCAAGCTCCGATTGTTATGTATCGCCGAAAAACGATGTCTTGTGCCCTTTTCCGGAGATGGGGGTCAAGGGGCCTCAGGCCCCTTGCGGGGTGCGGGGCAGAGCCCCGCGTACGCGTCAGGACCGTTTTTTAGGCGTATAGGTGCACAAAGGCTCCTGCGCCAGATGATTGCCGGTGAGGCTGTGGGCCCTGGCGCGGCAGCCGCCGCAGACTTTGTGGTATTCACAGACGCCGCATTTGCCCTGGTAGTCGGCCGGAGTTCTGAACTCCAGAAAATGCTTTGAGGAGCGCCAGATTTCGGGAAAGGGCGTGGTGCGCACATTGCCGCAGTCAAGTTCCAGGTAGCCGCAGGGCTGCACCTGCCCGGTATGGCTGATGAAGCAAAAGCCGGTGCCGCCAAGGCAGCCCCTGGTCAGGGCGTCCATGCCAAAGCTTTCGGGGGTGACGGCAAGGCCTTCGGCCCTGGCCCGCTGGCGCATGATGCGGTAGTAGTGCGGCGCGCAGGTGGCCTTGAGGTGCATGCTTGTGGTTTTACGAAAATCATAGAACCAGTTCAGCACTTCTTCGTATTCCCGGGCGGTGATGACTTCTTCGGCAAGACCGGCGGCGCGGCCCATGGGCACAAGCAGAAAAATGTGCCAGGCTGCGGCCCCCAGCCTTTGGGCCAGAGTGAAGATTTCCTTGAAATGCCCCAGATTGCTCTTGGTGACCGTGGTGTTGATTTGAAATTCGATACCTTCGGCCTTGAGGCAGGCGATGCCGCGCATGGCGGCCTCAAAAGCGCCGGGCACGCCGCGAAAGGCATCATGGCTTGCGCTTTCTGCGCCGTCTATGGAGATGGAGCAGCGGGCGATGCCTGTTTCCTTCATACGTCGGGCGTTTTCGGGCGTGATCAGAGTGCCGTTGGGGGCCATGACCGAGCGCAGCCCCTTGCTCCGGGCGTGGGCCACAAGTTCGAAAATGTCGGGCCGCATCAGGGGTTCGCCACCGGTAAAGATAATGATCGGGCTGCCTGTTTCAGGAAAGGTATCGATAAGTGCCTTTGCCTCTTCAGTAGAAAATTCACCGGGGTAGGGCTCGGTATGGGCCTCGGCCCGGCAGTGTTTGCAGGCCAGATTGCAGGAGCGCGTGACCTCCCAGGCGATAAGACGCAAGGGGGGCGTTCCATCGGGCAGGGTTTTCAGGGCATGGGGATTGCCCGCGAGCCCATCGGCCCGCAAGGCCGCGTCTTGAGGGCGGCCCGGATGGCCTTGGGTCTGGGTACATTCGCAGCCTTGGGGCTTTTCACGCCCTGCGGCACGGGTGCACGCGCAGCCTTGTGTATGGTCGTGATGCGTGCTCATGATACAAGCCCCCGGTGCAGCAGTTCGCTGGTGAAATAGCTCAGAATAAGTTCCGCCCCGGCCCGTTTGATGCCGATCAAAGATTCCAGCAATACCGCAGTTTCGTCTATCCAGCCCATGCGGCCCGCCGCCTTGATTATGGCGTATTCACCGCTGACCTGGTAGGCGGCCAGGGGCAGAGTGCAGGACTGGCGCAGGTCGCGGATGATGTCCAGGTAACAGCCTGCGGGTTTGACCATCAGAATGTCCGCGCCTTCTTCCGTATCTGCGGCTGCTTCGCGCAGGGCTTCGCGGCGGTTGGCAGGGTCCATCTGGTAGGTCTTTCTGTCGCCGAACTGCGGGGCGGAACCGGCGGCCTCCCGAAAGGGGCCGTAAAAGGCAGAGGCGTATTTGACCGCATAGGACATAATCGGGCTGTTCACAAAGCCGTTTTTGTCCAGGTTTTCGCGTATGGCCAGCACGCGGCCGTCCATCATGTCGGAAGGGGCCACCATGTCCGCGCCCGCCTGCACATGGGAAAGAGCCGTGCGGGCCAGAAGCTGCACGCTGGCATCGTTCTGCACTTCCCCTTCGGAGGTGACCAGCCCGCAGTGGCCGTGGTCCGTATATTCGCAGAGGCAGACATCGGTGATCAGATAGAGGGAGGGGAACTTTACCCGCAAACGGCGCAGTGCCTGCTGCACAATGCCGTTTTCCGCATAGGCACCGCTCCCGGCTGCGTCCTTTGCGGAAGGAATGCCAAAGAGCATGCAGGAGCGCAGGCCCTTGTCCACATCCCTGGCCACGGCCTTTTCCAGTTCGTCAATGGAGTAGCGGAACTGACCTGGCATGGAGTCTATGGGGCGGCGGTATGCCTTGTCGTCCGTTTCCTCGACAAAATACAGCATGATCATATCTGCTGCGGATAAGCGCGTTTCGCGCAGCATTTCGCGCAGCACCGGGGTGGCGCGCAATCGTCTTCCTCTATGCAGCATGGTGCTTTCTCCAAATAGAGTGAGTACAGTGAGCTGAAAATTCAGGCATGAGTTTTCGACAAGGGCGGGCAAAAGCGCCGGGGCGCTCTGCCCGCCCTTCGCCAAGGCGTGGTAGCATTATTTGCCAGGCAAAACAATACAGGCTGAAATTACAAATATTATGTGGCAATTTTCACTTGGCGGGAGCATCTGATTCGGATTCGCCATAAAAATTGCTTTCTGCAATTTTTATGTATCGGCTGCGGCAGGGGCGTGACCCCGCCTTGCCTCTCGAAATACCTTGCATTTCGGCGTGTCATCCTGGCACGCAATTCCAGTTCCAGATAAAAATCAAGG
>DBDO01000131.1:0-12004 GCA_002293605.1 Desulfovibrionaceae bacterium UBA930 | reverse complement strand
TCTCCCGGGCGATGCGCCTCAGCGCGTTGCCGCCCAGGGCGCAGATACGTCCTTTGGCGCTGAAGGCTTCCAGCGCTTCTCCAAACTGCCGCACATGGGCCTTTGTCGTACCGAGGATGTGTTCGCGCAGCTCCTGTCTGCGTGCCGCATCATCGCCGTTCAGCGTGCGGGTGAAGGCAGCAGAGCCTTTGGCATCGGGGAGCAGGTAGGCGTCAAGTTCGCCAATGGCACCAACAATGGCGGCGGAGAGTTCCTCCCGGGAGAGGCTGTTCCCGGCAAGAAAGGCCCCTGTAGCGTCATATACGTCCAGTGTTTTCAGAATATTGGGGTCGCGGTAGGAAACCATGGTGAAGGCACCGCTCATGCGGTCCAGCCCGCACATGCAGCCGTAAGCGCCGCCCTGCACCCGAACCTTTTCCCAGAGGTAGCCGGTGCGCAGATATTTGAGAATAACCGCAGCCGAGCCGTGCCAGGCGTAGCCCGCGTCAAAAAGGTTCAGAGCCTTGCCCACGTAGTTGACCTGGGCGGGCAGGATCAGGGCTTCCCTGTCGGGCAGATCGGCGCGCAGATCAAAGTCTGCCAAAGTGCCGCCCCGTTCTTCATCTGCGGGCAGGGCCTTTGCCAGCGCGGATGCAAGCCCTTCAAGCGTGCGGCCCTGCTCTGCCGTGGCTGTCAGGTTGAGGGCAAGGCCTTTGCTGTTGATAACGAAACGGCGCAGCCGCTCCATATCCTGCAGCACGGCAGGCCAGTCAGAGGCGGCTTTTTCCGCAAGGCGGCGCAAAAAGTCCAGACCGCTTACGCCCGAGCTCAGTTCTTCCAGCCTGCCCGCGCCGGAAAGCGCAGCCCGCAGGCGCGTTGCCACAACCAGGTGCCCGGCCGGAACAAGCCCGTATTCCTGTCTGGCTTTTTCCTCAAGCACCATGCGCAAAAAGCGCTCCTGATCATCAAAACGGCTTTCGGCCAGCACTTCCGCCATAAGCGAGAACAGCTCTTCCGCTTTGTCCGGTGCGGCTTTTCCGGACAGGATCAGGCGGGCCACGGGCTTACGCGTGTCGGCGTGGGTGAGAAAGAGCGTGTCCGCATCCATGCCGCCGGTTTTTCCGGCAACGGCCATGTTCAGTTCCACAAAATCCCGCCGCGCGGTGCCCATTTCCAGAAGGGCGCGACCGAACAGGGGCAGCAGGGGCAGCAGATCTTCGGGAAGCGGGCTCAGGTCAAAGGCGGCTTCCGCATAGACAATACCGTTTGTGGGCAGGGGATGGAACAGGATCGGGGGCTGGCCGTCTGCCCCGGAAAGGCGATCGCTGGGAATGGGGCTGTTCTGTCCTGGCAAATCCGCTACAGACAGGCGGGGGATGCCAGCCAGGGCTTCTGCGCTGTCCGGCGTGGCCTGCCAGGCGCGCAGGGCTTTAGCAGCGGCCCGCACCTTTTCCCTCTCGGCCTCTGTCATCAGCGCGGCCAGTTGTTCCAGGCGCATGTCTTCTTCTTCTTCCTGCTTGCGGGCCAGGTCCTTGTCGGGCCTTAGCAGCACCGTGATCCGGTGGGGATTATCAATGAGCCAGCTTTGGATCAGCCCTTCAAAATATCTTTCGCCGCCTGCCGCCTTGGTCTTGATGCGCCGGAGAGGCTCTTCAAAACAGAGCGGAGCCAGGGGGTCGCCCTCATGCAGCCAGGTGCTCAGGGCGCGCAGCATGACCGCAAGCCCCACGGGAAAGCTGCCGGTATTGTTTTCGCGCAGGGTGAATTCAACGGTATTGATGGCCGCCTCGATCATGCTCTCCGCTATGCCTTCCTTAACCAGCCCTTCCAGGGTGGAGAGAATCAGGGCTTCCACCTTGGGCGCGTCCTCGGGCGCGATTCCTTTTAAACCGGCGTCAAAGGTCAGTTGCCTGAGCTCCGTTTCCAGCCCCTGCCCGGCCAGATCTTCGCCAAGGCCGGATTCAATGAGGGTCCGGCGCAGCGGGGAGGCGGGCATGCCAAGCAGAATGTGCTCCAGCATGCGAAAGGCGAGCACGAGCTCCACATCCATAACATCCGGCCCAAGCCAGTTCAGAACGGCTATGCCCTTTTCCTCTTCCGAGGCGGCAAAGGGCACGGTGAGGGTGCGCGGCGCGTCTATGCGGGGCTGCAAGGCAATGGAGGAGTCCGGCTCAAGACGCGTAAAGCGGGATAATACCCCGCCAAGCTGCTCAAGGCGCTGCCCTTCATCGTCATCCCCCCAATAGAAAAAGCGGGCGTTGGACGGGTGATAGAAGCGGGCGTGAAAATTTCGGAAGGCTTCATAGCTGAGGGAGGGGATTTCTCCGGGATCGCCGCCGGACTCGAGTGCGTACACCGTATCAGGGAAAAGTGCGTGCAGGCTGTAGCGGGCAAGCACAGAGTCCGGCGAGGAAAAGGCCCCTTTCATCTCATTGTAAACGACACCTTTATAGGCAAAGCGACCCTTTTCACCCGGATCAAGGTGCCAGCCCTCCTGCTGGAAAATTTCTTCCGTGATACGCGGAAAAAAAACCGCGTCCAGGTATACGTCCGTCAGGTTTCTGAAGTCCTTGAGATTGGCGCTGGCCACGGGGTAGCAGGTCTTATCCGGATAGGTGAAGGCATTGAGAAAGGTTTGCAGGGAGCCTTTGAGCAATTCGACAAAGGGCTCCTTGACCGGGTATTTTTCCGAGCCGCAGAGCACGCTGTGTTCAAGAATATGGGCCACGCCGGTGGAATCGGACGGGGGCGTGCGAAAGGAAACGCCGAAAACCTTGTTCTCGTCATTATTAAGGACGGAGAGCAGGGCCGCGCCCGTTGCCTCATGCCGCCACAATCGCGTTGTGGAGGCTATCTCTGAAAGCTTTTCTTCCCGCAGCAATGTAAAACCGTGTTGTTGCATAAGACCTTTTCCTCAGGTGTTCAGTGTGTTCAAATAGTCCAGCGCTTTTTCAAAATTAAAACGGGAAACCAGGCCTTCCAGTTCGGCAAGGGCATCCGCAGGCATGCAGGCGGCAAATTCCTTTTGTTTTGCCGCAAGAAAATTCACTGCTTCCGCATCGTCATCTTGCAGATGGAGCTTAAGCTGATCCAGCAGCTCTTTTTTATGCTGCGCCTGCTGCGGACTCAGTTCCGGCACCAGGGAGGAGGGCTCGCCCGTCTCTGCTGCTGTGTCTGCGGCAAAGGCCTGGGCCAGTACTTTCTGCGCTGCGCTCAGAGAGGAGAAAGCGCTTGCGGCAAAGGTGCGGCTTGCGGCTCTGTCGCTGTCTGCAAGGGAGTTTTCCAGCAGGGCGCATTCACCGGCCAGGGTCACGGCCCCGATAGATCCGGCAAGTCCTTTGAGGGTATGGGCGATGCGCTGGGCCGCTGCCTGATCGCCAGCCTCAAAGGCTTCATAAAACTGGCTTTCGGCATCCATGTAATGGGCAAAAAACTGCTTGAGCAGTCTCACGTACAAACGCTCGTTATTGCCAAGGCGGGCCAGCGCTTTTTCCGTATCAAAGCCGGGTAGAAACATGGCACCTTCAACGATGGATGCATCGGGCTCGGGCAGTTTTGCCGCTCCGGCCAAGGCCGAAGACTCGGGGCTTTTCCCCGGGCGCTCTTGTTCCGCAGACTCTGGGGCCTTGTGCAGCCAGCGTTCCAGGGTGGCGAAGAATTTGTCCACTTCAATGGGCTTGGAGATATGATCGTTCATGCCAAAGGCAAGGCAGCGCTGCCGCTCGTCCACCATGGCATGGGCCGTCATGGCCACGATCGGCATGGCATTGTAGCGTGAATCGGCCCTCAGGCGCAAGGAGGCTTCATAGCCGTCCATTTCCGGCATTTGCAGATCCATAAGCACCAGATCAAAGGGCGGGGCGCAGCGTGCGCGCGCCACCTCCTCAAGCGCTTTGAGCCCGTTATCGGCAATGACGACCGAGATTCCGGCGCTTTCCAGCAATTCCGCCGCAACCTGCTGGTTGATGGGGTTGTCCTCCACCAGCAAGATGGAGACTCCGGGAAAGCTGGGAAAAGAGCGCTGCTCTGCCTGGGGCAGAGGCGTTTCAGAGCGGACAAAAGACGGGGCGCAGCCGTGCAGGGCCACCATGAGCGAATCAAGAAGCAGGGATGCCTGCACCGGTTTGTACAGCACACCGGCGGCACCGGCTTTTTCCGCCTGCTGCGTCACCTCCGGCCTTCCTGGGGAGGCGGTGATGAACACAAGGGGAATATTGGCGAGGTTCAGTTCCGTGCGCAGGCGCCAGGTCGCCTCTATGCCGTCCATACCCGGCATGCGCCAGTCCATGAGCACGATGTGGTACGGGTCTTCGGCGTCCGCCTGCCAGAGCGCGGCAAAGGCCTCTTCGGGCGATGCCGCCGTATCGGCCCTGAAGTGCATACCGTTTAAGGTATCACGCAGCACCGCGCGCGCCGGGCCGCTGCCGTCCGCCACCAGTATCCGGCCCAGATCGTTCGTGCCGGAAGGCAGAGGTCCGGGCTGCGGTTTCGTCAGGCCAAAGGTGGCGGTAAAAATAACCGTGGCCCCCTTGCCTTCTTCGCTCAAGACCTGGATGTCGCCATCCATCATTTCGAGCAGGCGTTTGGTGATGGTAAGCCCGAGCCCCGTGCCGCCAAAACGCCGGGTTATGGAGCCGTCAGCCTGGGTAAAGGCCGTGAAAAGCCGGGCCTGCTGTTCCTGGCTCATGCCTATGCCCGTATCTTTGACCATGAAGCGCAGGCGCACCTTTTCCCCGAGCAGGGCATCCAGGGTGCATGAGAGAATAATTTCGCCAGTTTCCGTAAACTTGACCGCGTTGTTTAAAAGGTTGGTCAGCACCTGGGCGAGCCGCAGGGGGTCGCCCACCAGGGAGGACGGCACGCTTGCGTCAACGCCGAACAGCAGTTCCAGTCCTTTTTCCTCCGCTTTCTGGCTGACCAGAGCGGCGGTATTGTCCAGTATCTCTTCCAGCTTGAATTCCGTTGCCTCCATATCCAGTTTGCCGGATTCTATCTTGGAAAAGTCGAGGATGTCGTTGATGATACCGAGCAGGGTGTTCGCGGCTGCGTAAATTTTGCTCACATAGGAGCGCTGTCTGGGCGAGAGCGTGGTTTTCAGCGCAAGGTAGGCCATGCCGATGACCGCGTTCATCGGGGTGCGGATTTCATGGCTCATGTTGGAGAGGAATTCGTTTTTGGCTTTATTGGCCGCATCAGCGGCCTTTTTCGCCCGCAGCTGTTCGCTGTTGCGCAGTTCCAGGGCCGCAGCCATTTCGTCAAAAGAGGAGGCAAGGCGGCCCATTTCTCCGCGCATATCCCGCAGGGCGGTTCGCGCGGCAAGATTGCCTTCAGCCAGGGAACGCGCTGTCGCGAGCAGGTTTTGCACCGGGTTTACCAGCATTTTGCTCCCGAGCAGGCGCGCTGTGAGCAAAGCCGCTATAGCGGCCAGGGCGAGAAAGAACAGATCCCGCAGCAGAATTCTGTCGGCCTCGGCATAGGCGGCGAATTGGGCGAAAGACAGTTCTATGGTCAGATAGGCTTCGCTCATGCCCTGGGCCGTGACTCTTTCATAACTCAGCATAGAGTCCAGGTCTGCGCTGTCCGTGAGCGTCAGGGAACCGGCAGCTTCTTTTCTGGCGCTGATTACCTTCCAGGCGTCCTCTTCCCGACTCTCCCTTGCGTCCCCGAGCGCTTCCGGAGGATAGAGGCAGGCGAGCCGTCCTTCTTTATCGCGCAGGCGAATGCGCATGTCGGCCCCGCCGGAGGCCTGTTCCGCGATATCCTTCAAGCCGTTGTCCGGCTTGAGAAAGGCAACGAGCATGGCCCGCACCTTTCCGGTGCGGCTGTCTATAACAGGCAGGGCGCAGGGAAAGCCCGTAAGGCCGGTGGCCGGGTCCGGCGCAATAGCGTCCACGGTAAAAACCCCGGCCTTTGCCGCGTTTCGCATATAGGGCGCTGTCGCAATGTTCGCCGTTTTGCCGAGCGGGCGCGCGGAGGCCAGTATGCTCCCCTTGGTATCCGCAAGAAAAATATTGATGCAGGCACTGTGCGAGAGCAGCAGCTTGCGCAGGCTGTCCTCATTCAGAGCGCCGCTTGCGGAGTGAATGCCGTCAAGCTGGGAAAGCGTCATCAAAAGCACGCGCGTTGTTTCTGTCAGCATCCTATACTGCGTTGCCAGACTATGTAAAAGCTCCGCCTCTTTGCCTCGCGCCGCCTCAATGGCACGCGCGCGGCTTTCCATGCCCGAGTAGAGGGTAATCCCCAGGGCCGGAAGGATCGCCAGAATGACGATGCAGTACAGTATGCGGCGTATGGAACTTTTCAACATCATAGCTATGGTGCTTTTATTACACAGTTTCCGAGAGGCCGTTCAGACAGGCAAGGTAGGCTGCGGCCTCCTGTCTTTTTCCGGCGCGAAGGCTTTTTTCAAAGCGCAGCAGACGGCCCTCATGCATGTATTCCTTCAATATCGGGCGAAGGGCCTGAACGTGCTCTTCTGCGTCCATGCCGCCGTGCAGCCTCTCATACAGGGCGCGCAGTTCCTTTGTGTCCTGCGGATCACAAAGGGCCAGCGGCGGCTTCCAGCGATGCAGCACATCAAAAAGCTCGTCCACGTTTATGGGTTTGGCCACATGGTCGCTAATACCGGCAGCATCGCTGGCTTCGCTTTCATCCGCGCGGCTGTGCGCGGTCATGGCGATAATGGGCAGATCCAGGGCCCAGGGGGCGTCCAGGGCCCTCAGGCGGCGCGTTGCTTCAAAGCCATCCATGAGGGGCATTTGCAGGTCCATGAGCACTACGGCAAAAGGGGCGGCAGCAGGCAGTGGGGTAAAGCGATCCAGGGCCGCCTGCCCGTTTTCCGCAAGCGTGACCTGAAGGCCCGCCCCGCCGAGAATTTCCTGAGCGATCAGTTGGTTTACCTCGTTGTCTTCCACCACCAGCACGGCCATGCCTTCCAGTTCGGCGGCATCGTGCACGGCGATGTCTGCGTCTTCACTCCCTTCGCCCCCGCGTTTTTGCGGCTGCAACAGGGTCATAATGGTGTCCAGCAGGACGGATTCGTTAATAGGCTTGTGCAGGAAGGAGTTTACGCCAACGTCTTCGGCCTGCAAAACAATGCCGCTCCAGCCGTAGGCGGAAAGCATGATGATGACAGGCTGTTTGTGAAGATCGGCATCGCCCCTGATGCGCCGGGTCATTTCCGCGCCGTCCATGCCCGGCATGCGCCAGTCAATGATCAGCAAGTCAAAGGGGGCTCCGCTCCTGTTTGCCTCCCGTATCGTGGCCAGACCCTTGAGGGGGTCTTCTTCAACAGTGATCGCAATGCCGAAGTTTTCCACAAAATCTTTGAGCAGCCCCAAGGTTACGGCGTCATCGTCCACGGCAAGGCAGCGGATACCTGTCAGAAGCCCGGTCCGCAGGGCCTTCCTTTCCTCGCGCACGCCAAGGGCAAGGCGGCAGAGAATAGTTAACCCCTCGCCCGGGGCGCTGTCGATCAGCATCTCCCCGCCCATGACCCGCACCAGCCTGTAGGCCAGCAGCAGGGCCAGGCCTCCGCCGACCTTGGGCAAAGAACTCTCGGAAGCGGAAAGCTCGCTCCCTGAAAGCAGTTCCTGCAAGGCTGTCAGCTTGAAGGGCTCCATGTCCGGACCGCTGTCCTTTACCTTGAGAAGAATATGGGCCTGAAGTTCTGTTTTGGACTCCAGTTCGCAGTTTATTGTGACGCTTCCTCGTTCCGTGCGCCGCACCGCGCTGTCCAGCAAGTGGCCCAGGATGTGGCTGATGCGCAGGGGGTCACCCACAAGGTAGCGGGGTATGTCCGGGCTCAGGAACAGTTGCAGCTCAATGCCCTTGCCGCGTGCCTCGGCGTTGAAATGCCGTTTGTTTTCAGCGCATATATCCCGCATGCTGAAGGCGATGCTTTCCATACTCAGCTTGCCCGCATCAAGCTTGGACAATTCCAGAATGTTGTTGATCAGCTTCAGCAGGTCGCCGCCCGCATCGTGTATTTTGGTCAGATAGCCCTTTTGGCGGGGCGTCAGGGAGCTTTGCAAGGTGATGTAGGCCATGCCGATGATGGCGTTCATGGGCGTTCGAATCTCGTGGCTCATATTGGCCAGAAATTCCCCTTTGGCCCTGCCTGCCGCTTCTGCGCCCTCCCTGGCCCGAATGAGTTCAGTTTCCTGTTTTTCAATTGCCGAAGCCATGCCGCACATGGACTTTGCCAGTTCGTCAAGCTCTTCCACAGGCGTGGCGACAGTGGGCCAACGGGAAAAATCTCCGCTGGCGTATGCTTTAGCGGCATCAAGCATGGAGTGCACCGGCGGCAGCAGCACAAAGGCGACAAAGGAAAAGCCCAGCAGGGCCATTGCCGCAAGGGCAAGACCAAGCAGCAGCAGGCCGCGGCGCTGCATGGCCGGAATATCCGCAAGAACGAAGCGCTCCGGCATGGCCAGGGCGACCGTCATATAGGGCTGTTCGGGGTTTTCCGCCAGGGCTATGCGCTTGTAAGCGAGCAGCATGCGCCTTGAGCCCGCCTTGTAGTAAAAAAGGCCCTCTTTTTCCGTTCTGTCTTTAATCGCATCCGCGATAAAGGGCGGCAGGCTGTCGTATTCCCCGTTCGCTTCGGGCAGGGCCGCTGCCAGTCTCCCCTGGCTGTCGGCCAGATATAAGGAGGCCCCCTTGGGCAGGACCAGACCCTCCAGCAGTTCTCTGTAATAGGAAAGCTTAAGCCCGGCGACAAGAAGCAGCGTTTTGCGGGCGTCCGATCGCATGCTGTAGCCGAAGTAGAAAACAGGGATTTTGGACAGGCGGGAAAGTTTCACCCCGCCAGGGGTCAGCCTGTTTTTTTTCATGGACCGGACGAGTTCATTCCTGTCCAGAACCTGCATGCCGCCTTCCATGTCGGCATTGGCGGCAACAAGCGTTCCCTTGTCGTCCGCCACGAAGAGATCCGCATAGGCCGGATGCGAAAAGCCGAGACGGCCGAGAAAGTGCGGCAGATCCGCCTGCCGCGCCTGAACCACGTTCACCTTGGCTATGGTGGCGAGCAGAGTGCGGGAATTGGCGGCAAGACTGTCCTGCACCCGGGCGGCGGCATGTACAAGATCCATAGCCTGCGTCTCGGCCCTGTGCAGGGCGTCATTCTGCCGCTGTATGCCTGCCAGAATGACGATGACTATCGCGGGCAAGGCCGCGACAGCGATGATGCTGTATACGATTCGCAGAAAGGAACCTGAAAAAAAGTGCTTCATGTCGCTGTGCCCTGCGTCCTCGTGAAACAGCACAACCCCGCCGCAGCCGCGCCTTCTCAAAAGGCCGACAGGAACTTGCCATTAAATTCTTATCGCTATTCTATTTCCTATCAAGGCAGGTGGCCTAAGGCAATATGTTTTTCATAGCGCAAGGGAATTCTTGATTATTTTAAAATGGATCGACATACAGCAAGGCTGGGCAGGCGTAACAGGGGCTGTTGCATATCAGGTTATCTCCGGCAGTATAAACAGAAATAAAGTTGACAAAAATTGCATATTGAGCGTATTGGCAATATGGAGGGAGATAGAAGAGGAAGAAAAGGTAGAAAACGCAATGAGTGTGCCTTCCGGCAAGACCACCTATACCTTGGCCGAAGCGGCGGAACTGCTGCGCTGCCACAGGGAAACCCTGCGGCGGGCCATTCGCGATGGCGAACTCAGGGCGGCCAAGCTCGGAAGAGGCTTTCGCATCTCGCGTTTTGACCTTGAGGCCTTCTGGACCGCCAGCGGCGGCGGCGATCTGTTCGGTAAAGAGCCGGAAGCCCTGCCCCCACAGGCAGAGCGGCAACAGACGCAGCGGCCCCGCCGGGCGAAAAACAGGCAGATGCAGCTCTCCCTTCCCGTCATGAACGAGCCGCAGCAGAATGCGCCGCCCGAAAGTCTTTTTTCCGGCACGCGCGGCGGACATGCCGGTGATGACGAAAGCGGCGCGGGGCAACAATAAGGCCGCGCCAAAAGGCCTGGGCTCCGGAAATATATCGCGCGTCCGCATCCGGAGCAGATGGACAGGCCGACACTGTGAGGAGAGCCAATTATGAGCAAACCCGGTAAAGTGCATTTTGAGCAGATCAGCCTGAGCAGCGACAATGGCGCTGATCTGCAGTTTAACGGGCGGCTTTTTTCCGAAAGTTCCTATTACGATGAAGATTCGGCGACCCTGACCCGGCTGCGCCTGTATATTTCTGATCGGAACGAGCAGATATATTCCATCGTGTCCGGAAGCGGACAACACAAAACGCGCCGCCACTATATGGTCGCAGAAGAAGACGGTGCCTACCGGATCAGCAATGGGGTGCACACCTTGCGCCTTCCCCTGGAGCTTCTCTTCTCCTCGGTTTTCGGGCTGTGCGGCATTGATCCGGATCGGGCAGATGAACTGAGGCCCGACTTTGAAGAAAGCCTGCGCCTGATTGTCGGCTAGCCCCTGAGAGGGCGCAAGGCCCTCTCAAAAACTAGGCGGGTTTCTTCCAGGGCAGCATAAAAGCGGCGGCAGAACCGCCCGCATCCAGATGCCGCAAGAGCGCGCTGCCAAAGACCACGGCATGGGGGGGCTTCTCCATGCCTTCAAGCTGTCCGGGTTCGGAAATACCAAAGCCAAGCGCCACGGGAATGTCGAATATTTCTCTTGCGCGCGCCACTGTGGCCGCGGCCTCTGGCGGCAGGCCCTTGCGCATGCCCGTGACCCCCATGACGGAAACCACATACACATAGCCCCTGGCCGTGCGCGCGTACTCGGCCATGCGCTCCTCAGGCGTATTCGGCCCTACCAGGGCGATCAGATCCATGCCTCGGGCCGTCAGGGCCTTTGCCAGCGGCGCGCCTTCCTCAAGGGGCAGATCCGGCACGATCAGCCCGCTGACTCCACAGGCTGCGGCCTCTTCAGCCAGGGTTTCCAGCCCGTATTGGTAAAAGGGGTTGTAATAGCCCATGAGCACAATTCCGGCCTGTCGCCGGGGAGCCGTGCGCAGAAAGGCCAGAATCTCCCGCAGGGAAACGCCGTTTTCCAAAGCCCGGCGGGAGGCCTCTTCCACAACCGGGCCATCGGCCACCGGGTCGGAAAATGGCACGCCTATCTCGATAATATCCGCTCCGTTATCGTCAAGTTCCCGCAAAGCCTGAGAAAAACGCTCCCGATCCGGGTAGCCGAAGGTGAGAAAGGGAATTCTGGCCATGCGCCCCTGCGCATTGGCGCTTTCAATACGTTCTTGCAGCGTTGGCGCGCTCATAAAAAAGCTCCTCTGAAGGATTGCAGGCTCTCAAGATGCCTTGCGGCTATACCCATATCCTTGTCTCCGCGTCCGGACAAATTGACCACCACATGCGCGCCTTTGGCAAAAGCGCCGGGATTGTCCAGGACCCAGGCCAGGGCGTGCGAGGATTCCAGGGCCGGAATAATGCCTTCCTTGCGGGAGAGAGCTTCAAAGGCCCGCAGGGCCGCATCATCGCACACCACATGGTATTCGGCCCTGCCTATGGATTGCAGGAAGGTGTGCTCCGGCCCCACGCCGGGATAGTCAAGCCCGGCTGAAATCGAATGCGAAGGCTGCACCTGTCCGTCCGCATCCTGCAAAAGGGCGCTGAACTGCCCGTGCAGCACGCCCGGCCTGCCAAGGTTCAGAGGGGCCGAATTCCAGCAGCCTGGCTCGCCCGTGCCGCCCGCCTCAAGACCTATAAGTCGTACCTCTGCGGCCTCCGGGTCCGAGGCAAAGGGGTGAAACATGCCGATGGCGTTGGAGCCGCCGCCCACACAGGCCAATGCGGCATCAGGGAGCCTGCCGATCTGTCGGCGGATCTGTTCTTTCGTTTCCCGGCCGATAACAGACTGCAAGTCCCGCACCAAGGTTGGAAAAGGGTGCGGACCCGCGCAGGTGCCAAAGCAATACAGGGTTGTGTCCTGCTCCACGATCCAGGCCCGCAGGGCCGCGTTGATGGCGTCCTTGAGCGTGCGCGTGCCGCTTTGCACCGCGACCACCTCCGCCCCAAGCAGGCGCATGCGGGCCACGTTCAGGGCC
>DBDO01000206.1 GCA_002293605.1 Desulfovibrionaceae bacterium UBA930 | reverse complement strand
GCTCTTACCAGCGGGGCAGGGCGCGCGGATGCCCCTGCCCTGCTAGCTGCGCCCCTTTTTTCTCAATCTGCGCACTACGCTGCCCCGGCTCGGAGCAAAGCACTCCCGGCCCCTGTGGCAGAGTGCTGGCTGCCTCTGGTGCGCCGCCTGCAAGGCGACCCCGGGGTCAAGCCGGAAAGCTTGCGCTATTTTGCCTCCATGCCGGGATATTCTCCCGAGCCCATGGGCGTCAAAGTAAAAGAGCTCTTTACCAGCGCCTTTTTGCGCAAGCCCAGGGTAGACGATGGCAAGCCCAAGCTCCCGCCCTCGCGCATTTATCGCAATGTGGTCACTGCCGCGACCATGCAAAAGTGCAATGACTTTCTGCTTCAGAACAAGGCCGTTTTCGATGCGGTGGAAAAAAAATATCCAGTGCCGCGTGAAGTACTGGTTTCCCTGCTTTATGTGGAAACCAGGCTCGGCACCTACCTTGGCAAGGAAAACGCCCTCTGGAGCCTGGCCTGCATGGCGGCGGCAGACAGCCCGGCCCGTGTGGCGGGCGGCATGGGCGGCATTCCGATTACAGACAAGCATCAGGGCTGGCTGCAAAGCAAATTGACGGAAAAGTCCGCCTGGGCCTATAACGAACTGCGCGCCCTGCTCGCCTTTTGCGATGCGCACAGGCTCGACCCCTTTGCCATGCCCGGCTCCGTGTACGGGGCCATCGGCCTTTGCCAGTTCATGCCCTCCAACCTGGTCCCCTATGGCGATGACGGCAATGGCGACAGCGTCATCAATCTTTTTTCCGAGCCGGACGCCATTTTCAGCGCGGCCCGCTACCTGAGCAGGCACGGCTGGAGCCGGGGCCTGGGCGTGGGCGAGCAACGCAAGGTGCTCAGGCGCTATAACAACCTCAACATCTACGCCAATACCATTCTGGCCCTGGCCGAATCGCTGCGCACAGGCACACTGCAAAGCGGCCCCCCGGATAGGCCCACAGTAGCGGCAAGACCCGCCAAAAAGGCGGGCACCCCCCAAAAAAAGCTCGCTGCCTCCAAAAAGAAGGCCCCTGCGGCTCAAAAAAAGGCCTCGAAGAAATAATATGAACAAACGACTTTTCGGCACGGACGGCATGCGCGGCCGGGTGAACGAATATCCCATGCTGCCTGATATGGCCCTGCGCCTGGGCCTTGCGGCAGGAACCTATTTTCGCACCGGAGAGCGTCGCCACCGGGTCGTTATCGGCAAGGATACCCGCCTGTCTGGCTATATTTACGAAAACGCGCTGGCTGCGGGCCTTTGCGCTACGGGCATGGACGTTTTTCTGGTCGGGCCGCTCCCCACGCCCGCCATTGCCTTTCTCACCCGTAACATGCGCGCCGATTTCGGCATTGTGATTTCAGCCTCCCACAATCCTTATCAGGATAACGGCATCAAGTTCTTCGACTCGCAGGGTTTCAAACTACAGGACAGAGTTGAGGATATTATCGCGGACATGGTGCTCGACACTACCTGGGAATGGGACTACCCAACACCGGATAAGGTCGGCAGGGCCTTCAAGATTGACGATGCGCCCGGTCGCTATATCGTGGCCATCAAAAACAGCTTTCCTGCGGATCTGACCCTGGACGGGCTGCGCGTGGTGCTTGATTGCGCCAACGGCGCAAACTACAGGGTCGCGCCCATGGCACTGAAGGAACTCGGGGCCGAGGTGGTGAGCCTTGGCATTGAGCCGAACGGGATGAACATCAATCATCAGGTAGGCTCGCTCCACCCGGATGTGGTTGCGGCCAAGGTACGGGAAACGCGCGCTGATATCGGGCTGGCCCTGGACGGCGATGCGGACAGGCTGATTGTGGTGGACGAGCGCGGCACCGTGCTTGATGGTGACCAGATCATGGCCATCTGCGCCCTGGATATGATGGAGCAAGGGAGACTCCCCGGCAATACCCTGGTGGGTACGGTCATGAGCAATATGGCCCTTGAAGTCTTTATGCGCGAGCGCGGCGGCACGCTTGTGCGCACTGCTGTGGGCGACCGCTATGTTACGGAAGCCATGCGCGAACGCGGGGCGGCACTCGGGGGGGAACAGTCCGGGCACCTCATCTTTATGGATTACGGCACCACCGGGGACGGGCTGCTTGCGGCCCTGCAACTTTTGCGCATCATGCGGCAAAAACAAAAGCCCATCTCCGCTCTGGCGGGCCTGCTTAAGCCCTACCCGCAGATACTGCTCAACGTTCCGGTAGCGGGAAAAAAAGCCTTTGAGGATATCCCGGCTATTATGGAAGCGGTGGAAGCTGCGGAAAAGGCGCTTGGCTCCAGGGGCCGCGTGCTGCTACGCTATTCCGGCACCGAAGCCCTTGCCAGGGTCATGGTTGAGGGAGAAGATGAGGAGCAGGTGGAGCGCCTGGCAAAACGCATTGCCGATACCGTGAAAAAGGCCTTGCGTTAAGCCTTCCCATTATCCTCTGCTTCTGGCATAATTCTAGCAATGATCGCACTATGCCCGGAAAATCTGCGCCGCGCCGCAGCCTGATAGCTGGGGAGGGGAGGCACGCGAACTCTATCGTTCCAAAGGCAGAGGCTCACTGTCGGATTGCACGTAAACTCGCACAGACACTCGAGGTTCGCCCATGAAAATTCGTAAGGTCGTTATTCCGGTGGCCGGTTGGGGTACGCGCTCCTTGCCCGCGACAAAGAACATTCCCAAAGAAATGCTGCCGGTCTATAATAAACCCGGCGTGCAATATGTGGTGGAAGAGGCCATTCGTTCCGGCATTCAGGACATTGTGTTCATTACCAACCGTGACAAGAACGTCATAGAAGACCACTTCGATTACAACCTGCAACTGGAAGGCGTGCTTGAGCGCGCGGGCAAGCTGGAACAGTTGGCTCAAATCCGGCAGGTTGCAGAGCTTGCCAACTGCATCTCCATCCGCCAGAAAAAGCAGCTCGGGCTCGGGCATGCTGTGCTTTGCGCCAAAGACGTGGTCTGCGCGGATGACGCCTTTGCCATTATGGTCGGCGATGACCTCTTGTTCGGCATGAACCCCGGCGTGCAGCAACTGCTTGATGTGGCGCGCTCGGAGCGCCTGCCTGTGATCGGCGTGATGGAAGTGCCGCAGGAAAAGGTGAACCGCTACGGCATCATTTCAGGGGAGGAAGTATCCCCCGGCATATACCGGGTGAACAAGCTGGTGGAAAAGCCGCCGGTGAGCGAAGCCCCTTCGCGCCTTGCCATTATTGGCCGCTATGTGCTCACGCCGGAAATCTTCGGCCATCTGGAAAAGGTGCAGCCCGGCCACGGGGGCGAGATTCAACTGACCGATGCCCTGCAAGGGCAGGCGGACGGGCGCGGTCTGCTGGCAGTGAAAATACGCGGCATGCGCTTTGACGTGGGCGACTGGGCGGAATACCTGACCGCCAACATCTACTTTGCCCTGCAAGATGAGGAACTGCGCTACGATTTGATAGGGCATCTGAAGCCCTTACTCCCCTGGGCTTAGGGAGAGGCTGATTTATTTCCATTTTGCTGCCTTGCTCGATTTTTCCCAATGGGGGGCAGGATCATCGTTCCAGCCCCCATTGGGAAAGAAGCTCGCGCCTTACCAAACAAAAAAACTCAGCCCTTCTCAAGACGCATACATCTATTTTTTCCCACCGGAGGGCAAAAGGGCCTTTGTGTCGGCGGCCTCTACCGTAAGCGGCGGTATAGAAGGTTCCCCGCTGACTGAATGCAGCGCACCAGGATCACCAGCACCAGGATGCACCAGACGGAAACATCGTTTTGAAAACGGTTGTAGCCGAGGCGATAGGCCAGATCGCCAAGCCCCCCGCCGCCGACAGCCCCGGCCATGGCCGAATAGCCGAGCAGGGCGATGGCCAGAACCGCGATATTGAGGATGATGGCGGGCAGAGCCTCGGGCAAGAGCACCCGGAAGATGATCTGGCCTATGCCTGCGCCAAAGGAGCGGGCAGCCTCCACAACCCCCCGGTCTACCTCCAGAAAGTTGGCTTCAATGATGCGCGCGGCAAAGGGGGCGGCGGCCACGGTCAGGGGCAGCACCGTGGGCAGGGTGCCTATGGCCGTGCCCATGACCAGACGGGTGAGGGGCATGATGAAGATAATCAAAATAATAAAGGGCAGGGAGCGCAGCACATCAACCACCGCATCGAGCGCGGCGTAAACGGCGGGCCTTGGCGCAAGGCCCTGCGGGCCGGTGATGATCATGACCGAGGCAAGGCCGAAGCCGATGACAGCGGAAAAGAGCGTGGACAGAAAAACCATGCACAGGGTCTGCCAGAGGGAAAGAAAAAGTTCCTCGCGGATGCGGGCGAAAGAATCGGCTATGGCCTGAAAGGCTTCTTTCGGCGAAAGGCTGAAAAGGTACAGACAGAGCACGAAGGTGGCAAGCGCAAGACCGCAAAAAAACAGGCCGAGAAAGAGTTTTTGCGTTCCGCTGTCAGATTTCATCGTCCATAACCTCCCAAAACAGCTTCTGCTCTTGCAGGTAGTTCAGTACGCGCTCCAGGTGCCTGTCATCCACATTGATGATCAAAAAGCCGCGCACATCGTCCAGGTAGCGCTCAAGCTTGCCGCCCACAATGGAAAAATCGATGTCCAGGGCGCGGGCCATGCCGGTGATGACCGCGTTCCGGGAAATTTCCCTGGGAAACCAGAGGCGGATGTTGACGCCGGTGGGAATGAGCGTGAATTCGTCCTCAATGAGTTTTTTCAGATCGGGCGTAGGGGCGAGAAAGAGGCTGTCCGTTTTGCCAATGCCCTGGGTAAGGCCCTTGTCCAGAAGGAGCATCCGGTTGCAGGCCCGTTTGACCACTTCCATCTGGTGCGTGACCAGGATGATGGTCAGGTTCAGCTCGCGCCGGACAGCCTCAAGCAAATCCAGAATGGCTATGGTGGTTTTGGGGTCCAGGGCCGAGGTGGCCTCATCGCAGAGCAAAATTTTGGGCGACAGGGCAAGGGCTCGCGCTATGCCTACCCGCTGTTTTTGCCCCCCGGACAGGCTCTGCACGCGCTCCTTATATTTGTCGGCAAGACCGACAAGCTCAAGCAGTTCCATGACCCGCTCCCGGCGCTTCTCCCGGGCAATCCCCCATATTTCAAGGGGAAAGGCCACGTTGTCAAAGACGTTCTTGCTGCCCATGAGGTTGAATGTCTGGAAAATCATGCCCATGTCACGGCGCAGTTGCTTGCGCCCTGCCCGGTCCAGGTCTTTGACCTCCCGCCCCATCACCTTGAGACTCCCGGCCTGATAGTCCTCCAGGGCGTTGAAACAGCGCAGCAGGGTGGATTTGCCCGCGCCGGAATGCCCGACCACGCCGAACACTTCACCCCTGGCTACAGAAAAGGTGATGTCTTTGAGAACGGCTTTGCCGCCATAGCGTTTTTCAAGCCCGCTTACTTCAATCATGTAAAATTCCTGGGAGCTAAGGATACGCCGCCAACACAGGCCTATATCCTGTCGCGCCAAAGGAAGCAATGAGGACGATGCATCCGCCAGAGCGCCCAAGAAAGGCATAGTGCTCCGCCGCGCCGCGCCCGTCAATTATCTGGACAGCCCCCGCGCACGGCTGTACTATCCCGGCCATGCAAACAGAGAGGGACAGCGCATGATCGACTGTCGGCGCGACCTTAATCCGGCGCAATATGAAGCCGCCACTACCCTTGAAGGGCCGGTTCTGGTCATTGCCGGGGCGGGCAGCGGCAAAACGCGCACCATTGTGTACCGCCTGGCCAGGCTGGTGGAATCGGGCGTGCCCGCCTCATCCATTCTTCTGCTCACCTTTACCCGCAAGGCCGCCCAGGAAATGCTGGAAAGGGCGCGTATGCTCATGCACCAGCAGGGCATGCCCTCCCTGGCCGAAGGCACTCAGGTGGTGCATCCGGGGCTTGCCGCCGTGCAGGGCGGCACCTTTCACGCCTATGCCTATTCCGTGCTGCGCCTGTTCCAGCCCGAGGGCTACGCCAAAAAGCCCACGGTCATGGACGGACACGACATTCTTGCCGCTTTGCAACACTGCCGGGAGGCCTTGGGCGCGGGCAAGGGCGACCGCAGCTTTCCCAAAAATCAGACCATTGGCGGGCTGCTCAGTAAAAGCAGAAACAAGGAGCTTCCGCTGGAGGATCTGCTCCGGCGCGATGCCTCCCACTTGCTGCCCCATGCCGAAAACATGACTCGCATGGCCGAGGCCTATGCGAACTTCAAGCGCGAAAAAAATCTGCTGGATTACGATGATTTATTGTTCGTGCTGGAAGATTTACTGCGTTCTTCTCCCGAAGCCCTGGCCTATTGTCGGCACCGGCACCGCTATATCATGGTGGATGAATACCAGGATACCAACCCGGTGCAGGCCCGCATTGCCGGGCTGGTGGCGGGTCTTGCCCCGGACGGAAGACAATCCGGAGAGGGCGGCAATATCATGGTCGTGGGGGACGATGCCCAGTCCATCTACGCCTTCAGGGGTGCGGACGTGCGCAACATTCTGCGCTTTCCCGAACTTTTCCCCGGTACAAAAGTCATACGTCTGGAAGAAAACTACCGCTCCGTGCAGCCTGTGCTGGATCTTTCCAACGCCGTGCTGGAGCAGGCCAGCGAGGGGTATGCCAAACGCCTGTTCACCCGGCGCGAAGGCGGGCTCAAACCCGCTGTGGTGCGGCCCATGTCCGACCGCAGCCAGGCCTCCCTGGTTGCGGCCCGTCTTGTGGAACTGAGTCGCACATACGCGCCCGGCGACATCGCCGTGCTGGTCCGGGCGGGTTTTCACGCCTACCCCCTGGAAGTGGCCCTGAACAAACTTGGCCTGCCCTTTCGCAAGTACGGCGGCATTCGCTACACCGAGGCCGCGCACATCAAGGATGTGATGAGCTTTGTGCGCCTTGTGCTGAACCCATTGGACTTTACGGCCTTCTCCCGCATGGCCGGACTGTCCAAAGGCGTAGGTGCCAAAACCTGCCTGAAAATCTATCAGACAGCCTCAAGCGGAGACAGCGAGGCCCTGAACAAGGCCCTGGCGCGTTTTCCGGATCTGGCGGCGGATCTCGCCTGTATCGATGCGGCCCGGCGCATGCAGACCCCGCCCGCGACCCTGCTCTCCGGCATGGTCGAGCATTACGCGCCCCGTCTGGAACTCCTCTACCCGGACGATTATCCGCGCCGTTTGCAAGGGCTTGAGCAACTCGTCCAGATTGCCTCGGCCTACAACGATCTGGACTTACTGGTAGCGGACCTTTCACTGGAGGATCCGGCCGGAACGGCGGGAGAAGACCTGGAACGTGAAGAGGCGATCACCATCTCCACCATCCATTCTGCTAAGGGCCTGGAGTGGGCCGCTGTGCTGATTCTCGATCTGGTGGAGGAGCGCTTTCCCTCCCGCCATGCCATGGTCCGGCCGGAAGACTTTGAGGAAGAGCGCCGACTCATGTACGTGGCCTGTACCAGGGCCAAGGAAGTGCTTGAACTCTATGTTCCGGCAAGTGTGTACGATCGCGGGAGCGGAGGCAGCATTCCGGCTGCGCCCAGCCCCTTTGTGCGCGAGTTCTCCCCGGCCCTGTATACGGAATTGCAGGAAGGCTACACCGGCGGGCTGGTGGAGAAAAGGGCTGTTCAAAACGGCAGGGGCGCTGCGGGCCTCGTACCCAGACGCAACGCGGCCCCGGCAAGGGGGGAAGCGCTCCGCTTACAGACCCAGGCCTGCGCCTCTACCGAGGCTCCTCAAGAAGAGGACGACCTGTCCGGCACCCTGGGCAAAGGGGCCGCGCCCGAGTTTTCCCCCGCGCAGTGCGGCTTTTGCAGGCACCGTATTTTCGGGCGGGGCAAAATTGTGCAGCATATCCCCCCGGACAAATACAGGGTAAACTTTCCCGGTATCGGCCTCAAGGTGATCATGGCCGCCTATCTGAGCCTGGAGGATTGACATGGACGCGCAACACAGCCTTTGGTCAGCCCCGGATGAAGACGCGCCCGCTTCAGAAGCAGAGTTGCTCGAACTTGTAGACGCCTTTTTCCCCTCCCGCACGGCCCATGTGCCCCTGGGGCGCGGCCATGACTGCGCCGAACTGGACACTCTTGATAAAGCCCTGGCCCTGTCCACGGATCTCTTCTGGGAAGATACGCATTTTCGCAGGGCCTACTTTCGCCCCGAAGACGCAGGGGCAAAGGCCCTGAGCGCCGCAGTCAGCGATCTGGCCGCTGCCGGGGCCCTGCCCCTGGGCTTTTCCCTCGGTCTGCTCCTGCCCGGCGATCTGGGCCGCACGGCAGTCACCGGCATGCTGCAAGGCATGGCGTGCGCGGCAGAGGAGTACGGCATCGCGCTTTCCGGCGGTGATCTGTCCAAAGGCAAGACCCTGGGCTTTTCC
>DBDO01000222.1:1819-5001 GCA_002293605.1 Desulfovibrionaceae bacterium UBA930 | reverse complement strand
GCGTATCCGCCGGGCTTCGCTCGCGTCTGGCGGCCGGGGGCGTGGAGCTTTGCTGCGGGCCGCATAGCCCGGAACAGTTTGCCGGGGCGTCCCTGGTCGTGAGCAGCCCTGGCGTGCCGCTCTCTGTGCTGAAAGCGTTTTTGCCCGCTGACGGGACAGTGCCCCTGATTGCCGAAATGGAACTGGCCCTGCGCTTTGTGAGCGAGCCGATCATCGCGGTGACCGGCACCAGCGGCAAAACCACCACGGCCAGTCTTGCGGCGGCCATGCTTGAGGCGGCGGGGAAAAAGGGTTTTCTGGGCGGCAATATCGGTACGCCCCTGTCCGAGTATGTGCTTGAGGCAGGCGCAGATCCGGCGCGCCGGGCTGATGCGCTGGTGCTGGAACTCAGCAGCTTCCAGTTGCAGGGCTGCACGCATCTGCGCCCCAGGGCGGCGATTCTGCTCAATCTTTCGCCCAACCACCTGGATCATCACAAGAACATGGCCGAATACAGCGAGGCCAAGCTGCGCATTTTCGCCTTACAGGAGGAAGGGGATCTGGCCCTGCTGCCGGAAGAAGCGGAATCTTTGCGTGAAGAATACGCCATGCGCGGCTTCAAGGGGCGGTTGCAAAGCTTCGGTCCGGGTGAAGCTTTGGGCAGACGCTTCGGCCAAAGCCGTCTTTTGGGCAGACATAATGCGGCCAATGCCGAAGCCGCCTTTCTGGCCTGCCGGGAGCTTGGCGTCAGCGAGAGCGATGCGGCCCGTGCCGTGGCAGAATTCACGCCCCTGCCGCACCGCCTGGAGCCGGTGGGCCAGGCCGATGCGGTGCTCTACGTCAACGACAGCAAATCCACCACTGTGGACGCCCTGCGCGTGGCCCTGGAAAGCTTCACGGCACCGGTGCTGCTGCTGGCCGGGGGTAAGTTCAAGGGCGGGGATCTGCGCTCCCTGCGCGAACTCTTGCAGGAGCGGGTCAAGGCTGTGGGCCTTTTTGGAGCGAGCAGGGAGATTTTCGAGCAGGCCTGGCAGGGCGCGGTACCCCTTTCCTGGGATCCAGATCTGCCTTTGGCCGTGGCCCGTATGCGCGCCTTGAGCGCGCCAGGCGATGTTCTGCTGCTCTCGCCCGCGACCGCGAGTTTCGACCTGTATGAGAACTACAAGGCCCGCGGCGAACATTTTCGCCGTCTGGCCCAGGAAGCGGAAAAGACGAAGTCCCCTGCCGGAGTCGGGTCATGAGCGCTTCTGTCGATGCAGTACAGGCAGGCGGGACCTTTGATTCCCCGCGCCTGGGGCAGCCGGACTGGTGGCTTTTGGCCATTACTGCCGTTCTTGTCGCTGTTGGCCTGACTATGGTGTTTTCCGCCAGCGGCATCATTGCCGACCGCATGCAGGCCGATACCTACTATTTTTTCAAGCGGCAGCTTTTATTCTCGCTTATCGGCGGCATAGGGCTGCTGATCGCGGCGGCCCTGCCCCGGCGGGCGCTTAAACATGTGCACTACCCGGCCCTTTTTGTCTGCATCGCGCTTTTGTTCGTCTGCCTGAGCCCTTTCGGGTCCACGGTCAAGGGGGCGAACCGTTGGATCAGCTTCGGCCCTTTGAGCCTTCAGCCCATGGAGTTCGTCAAGATAGCGCTGGTATTGTATCTGGCCTATTTTATGAGCACCAAGCAGGCCATTATCAAAACCTTCAGCAAGGGCGTGCTGCCGCCCTTTGTGATTACCGGCGTGATCTGCGCCCTTTTGCTCAAGCAGCCGGACTTCGGCGGGGCCGCTTTTTGCGCCCTGCTGTTATTTTTCATGTGTTTTGTGGGCGGCACGCGCTTCATCTATCTGGGGGCGTCCGCCCTTATAGCCTGTGGCGGGGCCTATTTGCTGATAGTTGCCGAGCCTTACCGCTTCCGCCGTTTGCTGGCCTTTCGCGATCCCTTTGCCGATGCGGCGGATTCGGGCTATCACCTGGTCAACTCCTTTCTGGCCTTTGGTTCCGGGGGCCTGTCCGGCCTGGGGCTCGGGGCGAGCAAGCAAAAACTCTTCTACCTGCCCGAGGCCCATAACGATTTTATTATGGCGGTGATGGGCGAAGAGGCGGGCTTTATAGGCATCGCCCTGATCTTCCTCCTGATCGCGGCCTTTTTCTGGCGCTCCATGCTTATTGCCCTGCGCCAGAGCGGGCTGCGCGAGCGCTTTACCGCCTTTGGCCTGACCCTGGTGATTACCGTGTCCAGCCTGCTTAATCTGGCCGTGGTCATGGGCGTTGTGCCGCCCAAGGGCGTGCCCATGCCCTTCATCAGCTACGGCGGCACCTCGCTGGTGGTGACCGTGACCGCCGTGGGTTTGATGCTGAATGT
Organism: Desulfovibrionaceae bacterium UBA930; assembly: GCA_002293605.1. Lineage (GTDB taxonomy): Bacteria > Desulfobacterota > Desulfovibrionia > Desulfovibrionales > Desulfovibrionaceae > Frigididesulfovibrio. Next base: position 2,667 of record DBDO01000222.1, on the reverse strand, counting down.
GGGCATGCGCCGCTATATGTTCCAGGACGAGGCGGTGCGGGAAAACCCCAGCGTGTGGCAACAGGAGCCGGAAGAGGAGTATCAGGGGTTGCCGACCGTGCCGGTGCGGCGGCTGTCCGAGGATACGCCCTTCAATCCGGAACTGCACCCGAGGCACCGCCTGCCCCATGTGCGACCCTGGGCCAAGTATTTGCACCGCAACCGGATTCGGCAGCCGGATTGAAAAAAGTAATTGACAATCTCCCGCGTACGTGATACTAAAAGAGGTTCCTATCATAGCCGTAATGTGCTTTGGGATGCTTTAATATACATGCTTACAGGAAGGCTGCCATGATCACCAAAACTTATATGGCCAAAGAAAATGAAGTCGCCAAAAAGTGGTATGTCGTCGACGCTGAGGGGCTGGTGCTCGGCCGCCTGGCTTCGGAGATCGCCCGGCGTCTCCGTGGAAAACACAAGGCCATTTTCACCCCCCACAACGATACCGGCGATTTCATCATCGTCGTTAACGCCGACAAAGTGCGCCTCACCGGCCGCAAAATGGATCAGAAAACGTATTACCGCCACAGCGGCTTCATCGGCGGCCTTAAAGAAGTCGTGGCCAAAACCCTTTTGATCCGCAAACCCACCGAGGTGCTCAGCTTGGCCGTGCGCGGTATGCTGCCCAAAAACAGCCTGGGCCGCCGCCAACTTAAAAAACTGAAAATATATGCCGGCGGAGACCATCCCCACAGCGCCCAGAAGCCTGAAGTGCTGGAAATTTTGAGATAATAAGGGCTCCAAGGTCCATATAAATAAGGAGAGATGTACATGGCGGAAAACAGATTCTACGCCACCGGGAAACGGAA
>DBDO01000222.1:0-1712 GCA_002293605.1 Desulfovibrionaceae bacterium UBA930 | reverse complement strand
AGTTCAATTTCTATATCCTGGCTTGTGGCGGCGGCATCGCCGGTCAGGCCGGGGCTGTCCGGCATGGCATCGCCAAAGCTTTGCAGGAGTATGACCCCAATCTGCGCGCCGTTTTGAAAAAAGCGGGCTTTCTCACCCGTGACGCCCGCAAAAAAGAACGCAAGAAATACGGCCAGAAAGGCGCCCGCGCCCGCTATCAGTATTCCAAGCGTTGAGCCGGATCTGTACCCGTTCTTTTCAAAGAGCCTGGGGCCGGAACGCTCCGGGCTTTTTGTATGGTCTGGCGGGCGGTTTCCGCTGCCCGCCGGTTTTGCATTCAACGCCGCTTGACTCAATGGTGTGTTTATGAATATCGGAATCATCGGAGCCACCGGCTATACCGGACTGGAGCTTCTACGGCTTCTGGCCGGGCACCCGGCTAAACCACGCGTAGCTGCTATTACCTCCAGGCAGGAGGAAGGGCGGGTCTTGACCTCTGTCTTCCCGGCCCTGCGTGATGTGGCCAACTACAATGACCTCACATACGAGGCCCCGGAAGCCTCCGAACTGGCCNNCTGGCCGCTCCCCATGGCGCGGCTATGGGCCTGGTTCCGGATCTTCTGGCGGCGGGAGCCAGGGTTGTGGATCTTTCAGCCGATTTCCGCCTTCATGATGCGGCCGTCTTTCAGGAGTGGTATCAGCCCCACAGTGCCCCCAGCCTCCTCTCCGAGGCCGTTTACGGCCTGCCGGAGCTGTATGCGGCTGAAATCCGCACGGCCCGCCTGGTGGCCAACCCAGGCTGCTACCCCACCAGCATCATTCTGGGTCTGGCCCCTTTTCTGAATGCCGGGCTTCTCTCCGAGGCCCGCCCGCTGGCGATCGCGGATTCCGCTTCCGGGGTCAGCGGGGCGGGACGGGGAGCCGCCTTGGGCAGTTCCTTCTGTGAGGTTCATGACAGCTTCAAAGCCTACAAAGTCATCGGCCACCGCCACACCCCGGAAATAGAGCAGGAACTGTCCCGCCTCCACGGCCAGGCCTTCCCCCTGGCCTTCACCCCACATCTGGCTCCCATGAACCGGGGCATCCTTTCGACCATCTATGTGGAGTCTCGGCGGGAAATCAGCTGGGAGGAACTTCATTCGCTCTACAGCGATTTTTATAAGGACAAACCTTTCATGCGGGTGCGCCCTCTGGGCTTCGAACCCCAGACCTCGGACGTGCGCGGCAGCAATTTCTGCGATTTGAGCCTCTTTTGGGATCGGCGCGCTTCTCTGGTGAAAATCGTCTCCGTCATCGACAACCTGTGCCGGGGAGCCTCCGGCCAGGCTGTGGCCAACTTCAACCTCATGTGCGGCTGCGGTGAAACCGACGGTCTCCCGTCCGCCGCCGTCCGCCCGTAGAATTTATTTGCACAAACAGGAGATATTTTTGTGACTGACAACTGTAAAGACAACGCTAAAATCGCTTCCGTCAGCTTAAGTGAAATGAGAGCTCTGGTGCGACTGGTCGTCTGGGCCGCCCTGATCAGCCTCGGCGGCTGGCTATCCATCCCCATTCCCGGCGTTCCCTTGAGCCTGCAAACCTTCTTCGTCATTATGGCCGGTCTGACCGAAGGCGCCAAAGGCGGGGCGATGGCCAGCGGCCTCTATCTCACAGCGGGCATCCTGGGTCTGCCGGTCTTCAGCGGCGGCCTGGCTGGGCCGGCCATTTTTATGCAGCCCAGTGCCGGTTTC
>DBDO01000042.1:13031-13301 GCA_002293605.1 Desulfovibrionaceae bacterium UBA930 | reverse complement strand
GGCCGCCTTCAAAACCGGCGGGCACGCCGCCGCCCGAGCGGGCGTTCTGACCCTTGTTGCCCTTGCCTGCGGTGCAGCCAAGGCCGGAGCCCGAACCGCGGCCCACGCGCTTGCGGGTCTTGCGCTCTTCGGGGAAAGGATAGAGATCATGAAGCTGCATTATTCAACTACCTCCACCATATGCCGGACCTTGGCGATCATGCCGCGCACGGCCGCATTGTCCTTGAATTCTTTCACCATGTGTATCCGGCGCAGGCCGAGCGCGGCGAT
>DBDO01000042.1:12667-13006 GCA_002293605.1 Desulfovibrionaceae bacterium UBA930 | reverse complement strand
GCTTCCTTCTTGTCAGTTAGAGCAATATGCCTTGCAAACAGCCGCTTAAGGGGCGGGGCACTACCCGCCTGCGCCTCTTTGCAGAGTATTGCACGCAAGTCATGCTCCGGCAAAAAGCCTTTGCTCGCAAAACGCGCCCTCCCCTACTTGCGGGGGGTGANNTTCGGCGCTGCGCAGGGAGGCCAGGCCTTCCACTGTAGCGCGCAGCACGTTGTGCGGGTTGTTCGTGCCTATGGCCTTGGCCAGCACGTCCGAAACGCCCGCTGCTTCCATGACCGCGCGCACCGCGCCGCCGGCAATGATTCCGGTACCGCGCGAAGCGGGCTTGAGCATGACCCG
>DBDO01000042.1:10655-12499 GCA_002293605.1 Desulfovibrionaceae bacterium UBA930 | reverse complement strand
TTTGCGACGCGGTTGAGGGAGACGATCTTCTCAACCATTCCGAGTTCGTTCTGTTGTTCCATGAAAGCACCTTATAAGTATGTTACGCTGGACCGGGTTAAAATTCGAGACCGGCTTCGCGAGCGCCGTCAGCCACTGCCTTGACGCGTCCGTGGTAGACATAGCCGTTGCGGTCAAAGACGACGCGGGAAATATTCTTTTCCTTGGCCAGACGCGCAATTTCCTTGCCCACCAGTACGCCGCCCGCCTTGTTGCACGCGGCGCTTTCCCCGGCCTTTTTCAGGCCGAGCGTGGACGCCGCAACAAGGGTGGCACCGTTTTCGTCATCGACAATCTGGGCATAAATATGCAGGTTGGAGCGAAAAACCACCAGACGCGGCCGTTCGGCTACGCCGGATATCTTTTTGCGGATGCGCACCTTGCGGCGCTGCCGAGCGGCTTCTTTGGAGAGAACTGCCATGATATGTCACCTGCCTATTTCTTGCCGCCGGATTTACCGACCTTACGGCGAATATGTTCGTTTTCATAGCGGATGCCCTTGCCCTTGTACGGCTCGGGCTTGCGCAGACGGCGGATGCGGGCGGCCAGTTCGCCGACCTGTTCCTTGTCAATACCGCTGATGGTCAGCTTTTGCCCTTCGGCCTTGGCTTCAACGCCCTTGGGCAGATCCACCAGTACCGGATGGGAAAAGCCGAGCGCAAGTTCCACGGTCTCGCCCTTGACAGCGACCTTGTAGCCCACGCCGATGACCTCCAGGGTCTTGGAAAAGCCCTTGTTCACGCCATCCACGCAGTTGGCCAGAAGGGTGCGCCGCAGCCCGTGCTGGGCGCGGGCAAGGCGAGACTCATCCTTGCGGGTGATGACGACTTCAGCTTCGGAAACGGCATAGTCAAGACAATCCGCAGCCGGAGTGCTGAGTGCGCCTTTGGGGCCCTTGACGCTCAAAACGCCGTCAGCCAGCTTGACCTCTACGCCCTTGGGCAGGACAATGGGTTGTTTACCTATTCTGGACATTTGCTCCCCCTACCAGATTTCGCACAAAAGTTCGCCGCCCACCTTCTTTTCATGGGCGCTCACGCCGTCGAGCAGGCCCGTGGAGGTGGAGAGGATGCAGATGCCGAGGCCGTTCTGCACGCGGGGGATTTGGGACGAGCCAACGTATACGCGGCGGCCCGGCTTGCTTATTCTCTTGAGTCCCGCTATGGCCGGCTTTCCCTGATGGTATTTCAGGGAAATGGTGATGGCCCTGCCGTCAACGGCAAAGTCGTCAACATATCCTTCCTGCTTGAGGATGGCCGCGATGGACTGTTTCATCTTCGAGCTCGGCACACTCACTTCCTTGTGCAGGGCCAAGTGCGCGTTGCGGATACGCGTGAGCATATCGGCAATGGGATCGGTCAGCATGTTTTCTTACTCCTTAACGGTTACCAGCTGGACTTGCGCACGCCCGGAAGCTCCCCGCGCAGGGACATGTTCCGGAAACAGATGCGGCACAGGCCGAACTTGCGCATAAAAGCGCGCGGACGCCCGCAAATGGGGCAGCGGTTATAGGCGCGGGCGCTGAATTTGGCTTTGCGCCGGGCCTTTACTTCAAGAGAGGTGCGGGACAATGTCGTATCTCCTTACTTTCTGAAAGGCATGCCGAGCTGTTCGAGCAGGTGCTTGCCTTCCTTGTCCGATTGGGCCGAGGTGACGATGGTGATGTTCATCCCCTTGGGATTGTCCACCCGATCAGCTTCAAGCTCGGGGAAAATCGTATGTTCTTTGATACCCAGGGTAAAATTGCCCCGGCCGTCAAAGCCGCGATCCGGAATGCCCCGAAAGTCGCGCACGCGCGGCAGGGC
>DBDO01000042.1:7848-10629 GCA_002293605.1 Desulfovibrionaceae bacterium UBA930 | reverse complement strand
ATGGGCATGCCTTCGCGCAGCTTGAACGCGGCAATGGACTTTTTCGCCCGCGTGATTACCGCTTTCTGGCCGGCGATAGCGGAAAGTTCCACAACCGCCTCTTCCATCAGCTTGTTGTTCTGCGACGCGGCCCCAAGACCGATATTCAGCGAAATCTTTTCGATTCCCGGGATCTGCATGGGGGACTTGTAGCCGAATTCCTTTTGCAGACCGGGAACAATCTTTTCGCGGTATTCTTTTTCAAGGCGTGTCATTTCTTCTTACCACCCTGAGCCAAAATTTCGTTGCATTTTTTGCAGAAACGCACCCTCTTGCGGGAGGGCTGGCCGTCCTTGGTCTCGTCAATGTAACGGTAACCCACGCGCGTGCTCTGCTTGCACGAGGGACACTGCACAATAACATTGGACACATGGATGGGCATTTCTTTTTCGATTCTGCCGCCGGGTTGCTGTATTTGCGGGTTGGGCTTGGTGTGGCGCACCGCCATGTTCACCTTTTCCACCAGCACCCGGTCATGCTTGCGCAAAATCTTCAGAACCCGGCCGAGCTTGCCTTTGTCCTTGCCGGCGATCACCATCACCACGTCGTCTTTATGAATGCGGTATTGTTTCATTTCGGGGCGCTCCTACAGTACCTCGGGGGCAAGGGAGACGATTTTCATAAAGTTCTTGGCGCGCAGTTCCCTGGCCACGGGGCCGAAGATACGCGTGCCCACCGGCTCACCCTGCTTTGTCAGCAGCACGGCGGCGTTCGTGTCGAATTTTATGTAAGAACCGTCGGGGCGGCGCAATTCCTTGGCGGTACGCACGATAACCGCCTCCATCACATCGCCCTTCTTTACTTTGCTGTGCGGCATGGCATCCTTGACGGAAACCATGATGATATCGCCAACGGACGCGTAACGGCGATGCGAGCCGCCCAGCACCTTGATGCAGGCGACGCGCTTGGCGCCGGAGTTGTCCGCCACTTCCAGATTGGATTCTACCTGTATCATGGGAACGACTCCTTACACGGCCTTTTCCAGAACGGAAACGAGATGCCAGCGCTTGTTGCGGGAAAGCGGGCGGAATTCGATGATCTTCACCTTATCGCCCATGCCGCATTCGTTATTCGGGTCATGCGCCGTAAACTTCTTGTGACGGCGGATAAACTTCTTCAGCAGGGGGTGTCTGACCAGGGTCTCGACACGAACGACAATGGTTTTGTCATTCTTGTTGCTGACCACAGTGCCCACCAGGGATCTGCCTTTTTTGTTCGCAAGTTCTGCGCTCATCTTAAGCCCCCACTTCCTTCTGGGTAATCAGGGTAAGGATGCGGGCGATGGTCTTCCGGGCGGAAGACAGGCTCGCCACGCTTTCAAGCTGCCCGGTGGCGTGCCTGAAGCGCAGGTTGAAAAGCTCCTTGCGGGCCTCGTCCAGCCTGGTCTTGAGTTCTTCAAGAGCAAGAGATTCAAGCCCCTGCATCGCCTTGCCGCTTACCTTTTTCCGAGCCAGAGCGGTCTCTATGTTCACCTTCCTGGCGGCCAGCGCATCACGCTTGCCCTTGCCCGGAAGCTCCGGAACGGTCTTTGTCTTCACTTTGGCCCGAAACCGCTCAAGGCGGCGGACCTTACGCTTCACGGCGCTCATGACAGATCCTCACGCACAACGATGTTCGTTTTGATGGGGAGCTTATGGGCGGCGCGGGTCAGCGCTTCCCTGGCAAGCTCCAAGGGCACGCCCTTGAGTTCATAAAGAATGCGACCGGCCTTGACCGGGGCGTACCAACCCGCCGGAGCGCCTTTCCCCTTACCCATCCGCACTTCAAGAGGCTTGGAGGTATAAGAGTGATCGGGGAAAATGCGAATCCAGACCCTGCCGCCGCGCTTGATATGGCGCATCATGGCGATACGCGCGGCTTCAATCTGCTGGTTGGTAAGCTTGCCGGGCTCCATGGCCTTAAGGCCCACATCGCCGAAAGCAATCTGCGCGCCGCGCGTGGCCGGACCCTTGATCCTGCCTTTTTGCAGCTTGCGGAATTTTGTTCTTTTAGGACTAAGCATGCTGCATCACCTCTTGGTCGAGGATTTCACCCTTGAAGATCCACACCTTCACGCCGATGATGCCGTAGGTGGTCTTCGCTTCGGCATAGCCGTAGTCGATATCCGCGCGCAGGGTTTGCAGGGGCACGCGGCCATCGCGGTACCATTCGCTGCGGGCGATTTCAGCCCCGGCAAGGCGACCGGCGCAGCCGATCTTGATGCCCTCGGCACCGAACTTGCGGGCCATGGACACAGTGCGCTTCATGGCGCGGCGAAAAGCCACGCGGCGTTCAAGCTGCTGGGCCACGTTTTCAGCGACCAGCTGGGCTTCAACTTCAGGACGGCGAATTTCGTTCACTTCAATAGCGAATTCGCGGCCAAAGCGCTTTTTCAGGTCCGCGCGCAGTTTTTCGATTTCCACACCTTTGCGGCCGATAACAATGCCAGGCCGGGCCGTGGAAAGAATCAGGCGCACCTTGTCGCCGGGGCGCTCGATTTCGATGCGCGAAAGGCCTGCGGGGTAAAGCAGTTTCTTCACATAATCACGAATCTTGTGATCTTCAAACACAAAGGCCGGGTACTCTTTTTTGCTGTACCAGCGGGACTGCCAGTTCTTGTTGTACCCGAGCCGGAATCCGAAGGGATTGACTTTCTGACCCATAGTCTTGTTCCTAGTTCTCGGCAAGAATGACGGTTATATGGCTGGTGCGCTTGATAATGCTCGTGGCGCGGCCTTGCGCGCGGGGCATGAAGCGCTTCCA
>DBDO01000042.1:1547-7838 GCA_002293605.1 Desulfovibrionaceae bacterium UBA930 | reverse complement strand
GAGGTATTGTTGGCGCTGTTGGACAAGGCGGAATACAGAACCTGGCGGATAATGCCGGCGGCCTTCTGGGGCGTGAGCTTCAGCAGGTCCAGGGCCTTTGCGGCGTCCATGCCCACGACATTGCGGGCCACCAGGCGCGCCTTGCGAGGGGAAAGGCGCACCGCCTTCAGGGTAGCTCTTGTTTCCATTTCTATCCCCTACTTCTTGCCTTTGGCTTTCTTGTCGCCCGCATGACTGTGGAAGGTGCGGGTGAGGGAAAATTCGCCCANNCTTGTGCCCGACCATGTTTTCAGTGACGAACACGGGGATGAACTTTTTCCCGTTATGCACGGCAAAGGTCAGACCCACCATCTCGGGCAGAATCGTGGACCTTCTCGACCAAGTCTTGATGACACGGCGATCGTTGTTGGCCGCAGCCGCCTCCACCTTCCTGAGCAGGTGGCCATCGACAAAGGGGCCTTTTTTCAGTGATCTCGGCATTGCGTACTCCTACCTACTTCCGCCGGTTAACGATCAGTTTGGAAGAAGCCTTTTTGCGGTCACGGGTCTTGTAACCCTTGGTGGGGATACCCCACGGGGTTACGGGATGGCGACCGCCCGAACTTCTGCCCTCACCGCCGCCCAGCGGGTGATCCACCGGGTTCATGGCAACGCCGCGAACCTTGGGACGGCGACCAAGCCAGCGGTTGCGGCCGGCTTTGCCGAGGGAAATATTCTCATGTTGTATGTTGCCGACCTGGCCGATGGAGGCCATTCCGGCGGCAAGAACCTTGCGCACTTCGCCGGAAGGCATGCGCAGGGTCACATATTTGCCTTCGCGGGCCACAACCTGGGCATAGCTGCCCGCGCTGCGGCAAAAAACGCCGCCGCGACCGGGGTGCAGCTCGATATTGTGCACCAGGGTGCCCACGGGGATGCGGCTCATGGGCAATGCGTTACCGGGCTTGATGTCCGCGCCCTCGCCAGCCACAATGCTGTCGCCCACGCTAATGCCGACAGGGGCCAGAATGTAGCGCTTTTCACCATCAGCATAACGCAAAAGCGCAATGCGGGCGCTGCGGTTGGGGTCGTACTCCACGGTAGCCACAGTGGCGGCCACGCCCAGCTTGTCGCGACGAAAGTCTATAATACGGTACAGGCGCTTATGCCCTCCGCCCTTGCGGCGGCTGGTGATCCGTCCGTTATTGTTGCGCCCGGCCTTTTTGCGAAGGCCGACGGTCAGCGACTTTTCAGGGCGCGCGGCCGTGACTTCCTCAAAGGTGGACACCGACTGAAAGCGGCGTCCGGCCGAGGTGGGTTTCAGCTTACGTATGGCCATTGGCTTACACTCCCTCGAAGAATTCTATTCTGCTGCCCGCAGCCAGGGTCACATAGGCTTTCTTGTGGCCCGGAACCCGGCTCATCTGGCGTCTGCGGCCGCGGCTGACCATTTTGGCCAGGGGCTTTTTCACCACAACATTGACGGCTTCAACCTTAACGTCAAAAGCCTCTTCAACAGCCTTTTTGATTTGCCCTTTGTTGGCGTCCCTGCTCACAAAAAAGGCGACCTGGTTTACGGCTTCCTTCAGGAAGGTACCTTTTTCGGAGATCAGGGGCTTGAGAAGAATTTGCGTATAATCCATGACGAACCTCTATTCTGCCGAAGCGGCATCGCTGCCCGCGCCGGAAAGCCGGTCAGTGACAGGCCCAACAACGCTCTCAAAAAGAACCAGTTGGCCGTGGTTGAGAATATCGTACACGTTGAGCTGCTCGGGAGCGAGCACGGTAAGCCCGGGAATGTTGCGCGCACTGAGCATCAGCGCATGCGCCTCAACCGGGGCCACCACCAGGGCCTTGCCAAGGCCGAGCGCGCTTTTCACCTTGGCGAAATGCCGAGTTTTGGCCTCGGGCAGCGCGATATCGCGCACTACCAGCAGGTTCTGCCCCGCAAGACGGGAGGACAGCGCCATCTTCAGGGCCAGCCTGCGCACCTTCTTGTTCACCTTAAAGCTGTAATCGCGCGGCTGCGGGCCGAAAACAACGGCACCGCCCGTCCATACCGGAGAAATATTGGAGCCCGCGCGCGCCTTGCCTGTGCCCTTTTGACGCCAGGGCTTGCTGCCGCCGCCCTTCATAAGGGAGCGGGTCAGCGTGGCGTGGGTTCCGGCCCGCCAGGAGGCGCGCATGGCGCGCACAACCAGGTTAAGGATCTCGGCCCGCACCGGAACTTCAAAGACTTCAGGAGCCAGAGCTATTGTTCCGACTTCCTTCTTTTCCTGATCAATTATGCTTACCTGTGCCATGTCGAGTATCCCCTACTGCTTGCGCACCATGACCAGGCCGTTCTTGGGACCGGGAACGGGCCCTTTGACCAGGATCACGTTATCTTCAGGACGGATGGCCACAATCTGGATGCTCTTCACGGTGACCTGTCTGTCACCCATGTGGCCGGCCATTTTTTTACCTTTCCACACCTTGGCGGGTTCGGTGTTGTTGCCGATAGAACCGGCGTTTCTGTGCACCTTTTCCGCGCCGTGCGAAGCACAGGCCCCGCGGAAGTTCCAGCGCTTCATAACGCCCGCCGTTCCCTTGCCTATGCTCTGGCCGGTAATCTTCACAAATTCCCCGGCCTGAAAAATGGCTGCGTCAAGTTCATCGCCGACAGCGTATCCGGAAGGATCTTCCAGGCGAATCTCGCTCAAGGAGCGGAAGAAACCCTTGCCCGCCTTGTTGAAATGCCCGGCGAGCGGCTTTGTCATATGCTTTTCCTTGTCCGCGCCAAAGGCGATCTGCACAGCGTTATAGCCGTCGGTCTCAAGGTTTTTCACCTGGATGACCGGACAGGGGCCCGCCTGAATCACCGTAACAGCAACAGCGGAGCCATCGGCGGTGAAAATGCGGGTCATGCCGAGCTTGCGACCCAAAATTCCCAGTTTCTCAGCCATGACTTCCTCGCTACAGCTTAATTTCAACGTCTACCCCGGCAGGCAGAGAAAGCTTGCCGAGAGCGTCAACGGTTTGCTGGGTGGGCTCAAGAATATCCACCAGCCGCTTATGGACGCGCATTTCAAACTGTTCGCGCGACTTTTTGTCCACATGCACGCTGCGGTTCACCGTATACTTGTGAATATTGGTGGGCAACGGAATGGGACCGGCGATTCCGGCACCGGTATTGCGGGCCGTATCGACGATTTCCGAAACCGCCTTGTCCAGAATGCGGTAATCGTAAGCCTTGAGCTTGATCCTGATGCGATCGCTACTTACTGTCGTCATCGCTCGTTACTCCATCAAAAATAAAAAAGCCGGCTCCAAACGACCATCGTCAATTCTCTTCCACGCCTGTCGCCTGCCGGCTCTGTACCCCTATTCGGTACGTAATGCTTTGCAGGCTGCACAGGGCGCTTTCACGCCCGTGCGAGTGTGCCACGGCCCCCTGGAGCGATGGGCCGGTACGGCGGACATTAAAGGCACGTAACTGGCCTGCAAATGTCAAACCTGACTGGCGTAGTACAGTCAGGCGCGATAAGGCGGACTCAACCCGCCCTCCCCTGCCGTTACAGGGAATGCGCCGCATTTTTTGGCGCGAGGGGAGTTAATATCCCTTGTCGGGCCGCTGGTCAAGGCTTTTATGAAATTATTTTTATTTTTTGCCCAGGCGCAAAACAGACAAGCCCCCTGGCAGGTGAATGCCAGGGGGCTTGAGGGAGACGGCTTTTGGCAGCCGCATACGGCTGTCAAAAGGCTTGTATTACATTTTGCCGGAAGCGGCGCTCTGCATTTTGACTTCCACCTTTTCGGTGAGGCCTTCGTAGTAGGCGCGCAGAATGTCGAGCACTTCATCACGGCCAAAGTGATCCGGAATGGCATCGCCTTCGGAGAGCATCTTGCGCAGCTTGGTGCCGGACAGAATGACGCGGTCTTCCTTGCCGTGCGGGCAGGTGCGCAGAGAGGCCATGCCGTCGCACTTTTTGCAGTAGAAGGTCCAGTCGATCTTCAGGGGCTGGCAGAGCAGGTCTTTGCCAGGATCGCCGGTCACCGGAATCTTATTGAAGATGTGCTGGGCTTCGAACATGCCGTAGAAGTCGCCAACGCCCGCATGGTCGCGGCCCACGATCAGGCGGTTCATGCCGAAGTTCTGGCGGAACAGGGCGTGCAGCAGGGCTTCGCGCGGACCGGCATAGCGCATGTCCAGAGGATAACCGGCCTGAATGACGTGTTCCTTCACAAAGTACAGTTCCACCAGCTTGTCGATGGCGGGCACGCGCACTTCGGCGGGAATGTCGCCGGGCTTGAGGTTGCCGATCAGGGAGTGGATGACCACGCCATCGCACACTTCAACGGCGATTTTGGCCAGAAACTCGTGGGAGCGGTGCATGGGGTTACGCAGTTGCAGGGCCGCAACCGTGCTCCAGCCGCGCTTATCAAGTTCGGCGCGCAGTTCGGCCGGGCGTTTGTACACACCGGCGTAATCTTTGGGGTAACGGCCTTCGGAAAGCACCTTGACCGGGCCGGCCAGGCAGAATTCCTTCTGGTTCATAACCATTTTCACGCCGGGGTGATCTTCTTCCGCGATCTTCCAGAATTTGTCGTCAGCGGAATCATCGCCTTCGCCCTTGAAGATCTTTTCGCATTCCCACTTCTTCTCGTCAGGCGTCAGGGCGAACTTTTCCGTCACCTTCATGGTGGCGTAGGTTTCGCCTTTGAAGACCAGGGCCACTTCATCGCCCACATTGGCGGCGTCAGCTTCCGCCTTGCTGGCGTCCAGCATGACGGGAACGGGCCAGAAGGTGCCGTCGGCAAGGGTGAACTTTTCGCAAACGCTCTTCCAGTCAGCCTTGGTCATAAAGCCGTTCAGGGGCGAAAAACCGCCGATGCCCATCATGATCAGGTCGCCGCGAACACGGGCGCTGATTTCGACTTTTTTGAGGCCTTCGGCTTTTTTCAATTCGGCTTCGCGAGCTGCGCCTTCAAGAAGGCTGCAGACGAGGCCTTTGCCACCATGCGGGGGAACCAGTTTGGACATAGCTACTACTCCTCTGGGTTAGTAAGAAAATGCACAGGTGAAACGCTCGCAGGAATTTGTTCGCAAATCCCTGCCGCCAAAGAGCCGCAGACGGGCTCTGCCCGCCCTCGCACGGCTGCTTGAAGCGAAAAGGCTTTCAGGATATGGCCGCTTTCCCCTATCAAGAAAAAGCGACCACGCCTACCTTGTGAAGCGAGGCGCGAGCAAAACCCGCGAGATCGGCGCAGGCGAGCCTTGCCCGCCTTACGCGACTCTCTCAGAAAAACACTATTATGGAACGCTCAGACCCTACAGGCGAAGAATACTGCGCCTGTACGGATTGCGCCGATAGACCCGGACGCATGTGAAATATAGTTTGTGAAAAAATTTACAAAATGTCAAGTTCCCTGAGGCAAAAAAACAGGGCGTAAAGGCAAGCCCGCCGCGCCCGGCGGGGAAAGGGCAGGGCGCGGCGGGATGAACCGCTTCGGTCGGGGACAGGGCGACCCTCAAAGGGCGGGATGAGGCCCGCACAGAGCTGGGACAGAGGATACTGTTATGGAAACGCTGATTTATTCCCTTTNNGGACCATCGATCCAGCCCCCATCGAGAAAGAACCTCGCGCCTTGCCAAACGAAATAACTACGCGTTTCCTAAAAAGCTCATTAATCAGTGCTTCGTTATAAAAATCACAGCCCGTTTTTCACGTTACGCGCCCTGCCCTGCACAAAGGCCTGCGTGTTATCGAACACGCCCTGCATCAGCCGGGTTCTGGATTCAACCCCGGCCCAGGCCACATGCGGCGTAATCAAACAGTTCGGGGCCGTGCGCAGGGGGTTGTCGTCCGGCATGGGCTCTTTGGAGACCACGTCCAGGCCCGCCCCGGCAATACGTCCTTCTCTCAAAGCTTCGGCAAGATCCGCCTCATTGATCAGAGGCCCGCGCGCCGTATTGATCAAAAAGGCGCTCCGCTTCATCGTCCCAAGCAGGGCCGCATTCACCATGCCGGTATTTTCCGGGGTCAGCGGGCAATGCAGACTGAGCACATCGGACTGTCGGAACAGCTCCTCCAGGGAGACAAAAGAAAAAGGAGCATAGCCGGGCGCAGCTTTGGGGCGTGGGGCATAGGCCAGCACCTTCATGCCAAAGGCGTGCGCAACGCGGCCCACGGCAGAGCCTATATCGCCAAAGCCCACAATGCCCATGCTTTTATCCCGCACTTCAACAATGGGCTTCTCCCAGTAGCAGAACTGCCTGCTTCCGGCCCAGGCCCCTTCCCGCACGGAGGCGGTCAGCCCGCACAGGCCGGA
>DBDO01000042.1:0-1494 GCA_002293605.1 Desulfovibrionaceae bacterium UBA930 | reverse complement strand
GCCTCAAGGTCCACCTGATTGTAGCCGGTGGCCAAAAGCCCGATATAGCGCAGGCGCGGCGCGGCGGCGATATGTTCCGCCCGCAGCTCCACCTTGTTGGTGAACACAAAATCCGCATCCCTGATGCGCTCGATCACCTGCGCTTTTTCCGTGTATTCATGAAAGACGACCTCGCCGAAGAGGGAAAAATCCGGCCAGGCAATGTCCTGCCCTACGGAACCCGCATCAAGAAAAACCAGTCTGCCTTTGCCCATAGTTTGCATCCTAATCGGTTAGCGTTGTCTGTATTTGTGGCTCCGTTCCTGGCCCCGTGGCCCCCTTCGCGGGTGCAGGGGGCCGCGCCCCCTGCCGGGGAGGTCAGGAGAGGCAGAGCCCCTCCTGAAAGCTATTGAAAAAACAAGCTTATTTATCTTCCAGAATCTGCTCTACCTCGCGCATTTTGCCTTCGGCCAGTTCCGGCGGAATAAAAGTATAGCCGCATTTGGGGCAGCGGGGAAGATCCACTGTAAAGGAACTGCCCATATAGAGGATATCCGCAGGCAGCACTTCTAGAGGCGCTTTGCAGGTCTCGCACAGCCAGCCCTGGGCCGAGATATCTTTAAGTTCTGCTTTCATATGCAGCCTTTTTTAGAGTGATGGGATGGCCTCGCCCGTAAAAATCGGGCATGCATAGGATAGCTTAGCCCTTGCAAAGGAGGCCATCCCATGAGCGAGAGTAGGGCAAATTTACATTGAAAATGNNTTTCATATGCAGCCTTTTTTAGAGATAACGCCCGGCCCGCCTGAGACAGGGCAGACCGACATCCTGTCGGCTGTGAGCACCGCTATCGCCCGAAGGCGCAGCCTTCCAAAGTCGCAGCCGAAGGCGCGCCCTCGCCCGGCGTGCCCGGCACAAGCATGCGGTGGCAGTAAGCGTTGTGGATGCGGTAGGAGCCGTCATCTTCCTTGCTGTACTCCACCCAGAAGGTCACCTGCTTGGGACGCAGGGAGGAAAGAAAACGGCCTGTTGCCGGATTGTGGAACTGCGCGCCCCTGTCTTTGTCGTGCAGCAGNNTGATGTCGCTGTGCAGGATTCTGCGCCTTTCAAGCTGCTCTGCAAGGACATCATCTATATGCAGGGCTATGGCGTCCATAAGTCCATCCTCGGGCGGATCTTCCGCCCACACACTGTGTAAAAGATGCGAGCGAAAAACACGGCGGGCGTGCTGCCGCTCTGAAATGCCGGGGCCTGGCCGTCTGGCAGCCGCATCCAAAGCTTTCGCGCTCTGTTCTTCNNGCGAACAAGAGATCAAGCAGATGCAGGGCCGGTTTGCCCACGGCGCGCAAACGATCCCGGCACATGCTGCAATAGGCGAGCAGGCTATGCTCCGTCTCTTCCGCCCGGCTTTTCGCATAGGCCTCGCCCGTTGCCGGGTCCGCCGCCGAGGCCAGGCCCCCGTAGCCGCAGCAGCGGGTAAGCTCCCGGCCCAGAGGAAGTTCCTCCACCTCCTGCCC
>DBDO01000202.1 GCA_002293605.1 Desulfovibrionaceae bacterium UBA930 | reverse complement strand
AACCGCATACACTTTACCACCTTCGCGGATTCCAGCCTCGTCTTTGATCTGTCCTTCTCCTTCCCCGCCCGCGACCTCGCCACCCTGCTCAATGCCCAGCAATCCCTCAACTTCGGCATTATGGAACGCTTTGAGCAGGAAGGCATTGTGTTCGCCTACCCGACGCAGACCGTGTATCTGGCGAAGCAGGAAGAGTAGCGCTCTTTCACCTTGAAATTGCTTTTGCTGAAGGACGCCGGCGGGTGGCTCCTGTTGGCCGCCGGAGGTATTGCCATGCCCCTCCCCCTTTGCTATTTTTTTCCATCCTGCAAGGGGTAAAGGTATACTGCCATCGCAAAAATAGAAGGCAACACCCAGGGCCTCAAGCCCAGCCAGATAAAAGCGCTCTCCCGCCTGCTCACGCGGCGTTATCCGNNCCGCAGGCGGCTACACCACGGATCAGGCGCGGGAACTCGCGGCGCTTTCCCGCTCCATCAACCGTCAGATAGGCCTGCTCATTGATCGGCAGGGACGGCCCTCCATGGTTCTGGTGGGTGATACCTCCGGCATTCTCATCCCCGAATTGCCGCGCGCGCGCGAAGGCGCGGGGCGTCTGCGCGGCCTGCGCTTTCTGCACACCCACCTCACGCCGGAAGGACTCTCCCAGGAAGATTTCATGGATCTCATCTTCCTGCGCTTTGACGGCATTGCCGTGCTGACTGTGGATAAAAACGGACAGCCCCTGCGGCTGCACCGGGCAAACCTGCTNNCCCCAACCCGGAAGGACGTCTGCACCTTGCCCATGCCCCGGTTGCCTGGGACGCTGTGGAGGCGGATTTTTTCGCCGAGACAGCCGCCCTTGAGGAAGAGCTGGCCCGAAGCGCCGCTCTGACTGCGGGACAGGGCGAGGCCGACAAAAAAAACGGAAGTTTCGCCGGGCTGAAAAAAAGCCGCATCGTGGGGAGCGGCGCGGAACCGCGGGCCATTCTGGTCAGCGTGTCCACCAGACCCAGGGCCGAGCAGGAATCCTCCCTGGCCGAACTGGCCGAACTGGCGGATTCCGCCGGGGTTACCGTGGCCGGAACCCTGATGCAGCGCGTCCATGCGGTGAACCCCACCCTGATTCTGGGCAAGGGCAAGCTGGCGGAACTGGAGGTCACCGCCCTTCAGGGCAACGCGGATCTCATCATTTTTGACGGCGAACTGGCTCCGGCCCAACTGCGCAACCTGACCGAGGTCACGGAACGCCGGATACTGGATCGCACCCAGGTCATCCTGGACATCTTCGCCCAGCGGGCCACCAGCCAGGCCGGCAAGTGTCAGGTGGAGCTCGCGCAGTTACAGTATATGCTGCCGCGTCTTGTGGGCAAAAGCCGCGCTCTGGATCGCCTGGCCGGCGGCATCGGCGGGCGCGGCCCCGGTGAAACCAAACTGGAGACAGACCGCCGCCGTCTGCGCGACCGGGTGGCCCGCATCAAGGACTCCCTTGAAGATTTGCGCCGTCGCCGTTCCTATGTCCGGGCGCGCCGTGCCAAGGGGGGCGCGCCTGTGGCCTCTCTGGTGGGCTACACCAATGCGGGAAAATCCACCCTGCTCAACGCCCTGACCGGTTCGGATGTATTGGTGGAAAACCGCCTGTTTGCTACCTTGGACCCCACGACCCGCCGTTTGCGCTTTCCCCGCGAGCGGGAACTGATTCTGACGGACACCGTGGGCTTTATCCGCAGCCTGCCCAAGGAACTGATGGAAGCCTTCCGCGCTACCCTGGAAGAACTGGAAGAGGCGGATCTGCTGCTGCATGTGGCCGATGCCTCCCACCCTGAACTGGCCCGGCACCTGAAATCCGTGGAAGACATCCTCGAACAGCTTGATCTGGGCGCTACGCCGCGCATGCTCGTGCTGAACAAGGTGGACGCGCTTTCGACTGAAGCGGATGAAGAGGGCCTGACGGCCCGCATGCTGCTTGAGCGGGAATACCCCGGAGCCTTTTTTATCGCGGCCCGAACCGGCGAAGGTCTGGCGGAACTGTCCCGCGCCATTGCCGGGCGCATGGACTGGGCAGAGCCTTCAAAGAGGTAGGGGCACGGACGCCTTGGCCTTGCGGCGCGGGCGGGGACCTGTTTTTTTCTGGCGGGGCGGAGGGGCTTCGGGCAGGGAGAAGTTCAGCCCCGCTTCCTGCATGGCCCGGTAAACGCTCCGGCTGGCCCAGGCGTCTGTTGCGGCATAGCGGATTTGGCGCGAACTCAGCTCGCTGGCCCCCCAGTTGGAACATTGCTCGCTTTTGGAAATGCGAAGGCCCAGAAAGGCAGCGGCAAGGCCGCGCAGGCCGAGGTTTTCAATCTTATTGTACTGGGCCACGCGGCTGAGGTCGATGATGGACTGCGCTTCAAAAGGGGTGATTTTGGCCAAAAAGCGTATGTCGTCATGCACGGCCACCCCGGTTTTAATGATCGCCGGGTTGGCGAGCAGGCTGATCAGGCCGCTTCCCAAGGGCTGCCATTTAAGGTGGAAGAGCACCACTTCCTGTGCTCCCGCAAGCTGCACCAGGGTGGGCGCGTAGCTTTTTCCCCTGCGAAAGGTGGGGGGAGTTTCCGTATCAAAGCCCAGCACGCTTTCCCGACTGAGCCGGTCTACGGCCGCGTCCAGTTCTTCCGCCGTGCGCGCCAAGGTCACCTTGCCTTCATAGTGAAACAGGGGCAGGGCGTTGATGGCTTCCTTGCTGAGTTTGATTTGCGGCGCGCGGTCTGTAGTCCGGCAGGGGGCTGGGTCGGTGCTGTTCATAGGTTCTTTGGTGCCGGGGTTTGTGCTCTGTGGTTTTGAGGCTTTTGCCTTGTGTGCGGATGGGCGAAAGAATAGACGAAAGGCCCAGGCCCGTAAAGTCCTTGGCGCGACTTTCGCCTTCTTCCCCATGGCAAGGGCCGTGACAAGGCGCGCCATATGGCGTAATCTTGCGGAAAAGGAGAACAGTATGCCTGCCAAAGATTCCAAGCGCTCCCTCGGCGCGCTGCCGCTTTTATACCCCGAGCCTGTCCTGCTGGTCGCCACCTATGACGGGGCAGGCAAAGCCAATGTCATGACCGCCGCCTGGGGCGGCATATGCTGCTCCGAGCCCTTGAGCCTGATGGTGGCCGTTCGTCCGGAGCGCTGGACGCACGATGCCCTGCTTGAGCGCAAGGCCTTTACCGTGGGCATAGCCTCCGAGAGCATGCTGGCGGCTGCGGATTTTGTCGGCATCGTATCCGGCCGCCGTTACGATAAAATTGCCGCAGCCGGATTGACCGCCGAAAAGGCCGAAAAGGTCAATGCCCCCTTTATTGCCGAGTGCCCGGTTATACTGGAGTGCTCGCTTGAGCAGAGCATTCGGCTTGGCGTACACAGCATGATGATTGGCCGCATTGAAGACGTTAAGGCGGATGAAGACTGCCTGGATGCAGAAGGCCGTCCCGATCCGGCCAAGGTGGCCCCGCTTATCTTTGATGCCGGCACGCGCGGCTATTACGGCATCGGCAAGCGCCTTGGCGATGCCTTTTCCGTGGGCAAGGCCCTGATGCAAGGGCTATAGAATCCCTCCCTTCCCCTCTCTGTGCAAAGCCCGGCAAAGCGCTCTTTGGCGGGCTTTGCCGCGAAGCGGCC
>DBDO01000146.1:937-4905 GCA_002293605.1 Desulfovibrionaceae bacterium UBA930 | reverse complement strand
TGCGCGCGCCGTGCGTGGCATCGGGGTCATCGCCCCCGTCTTTGATCACGGCGGCCCAGGCTGTGCGGCCTGTCTGTACGCCGCTTTCGGCAATGGGAACGCTCAGTCGGCGCTTCGAGGCGGGCGTAAGGGGGAGCGAGAGCGTAAAGGGGGGCAGGGCCTCGCTGACCGTATCAGGTGAAGGGCCGCCCAGCAGCAGGGCCACGGCTGCATGCGCGGCTGCCGAGGCGGCTGTGCCGCTGCTGAATCCTTCCCGGAGCGAAGCCTGTTTCATAAAAGGCCCTTACAGCACCACAAGCTCCAGACGCTCAGGATCAAGCGGCATACCGAGAAAGAGNNGTGGTCAGAAAGTGCAGATGAGCAGGGGGATCTGTCAGCCTTGCTTCTTTGGAAGCGGGGCGGAGCAGGCCGAGCCTTCGCAGTTCCTCCTCTACGGCTTCGGCTGTGGTTGCGGCGGAATCGACCAGGGCCGGGCCGCTGCCCGTTGCGGCAGCGATGGCGGAGGCCAGAGGGGGAAAGTGGGTGCAGCCGAGCACGATGCAGTCCGGGGTCTGCCCTGCAAGAACGGGGGCCAGATAGCGCGCGGCGATGCTTTGCGCGATAGGCCCGTCCATCCACCCCTCTTCGGCCAGGGAGACGAAGAGGGAGCAAGGTACGCCGACAACTTCGGCTTCGGGCTTGATGGCCCGAATGGCCTTACCGTAGGCGTCTCCCCGGATGGTGGATTCCGTGCTCATAACGATGATGCGGCCCCCGTTCGTCCTGCCGTGCAGCGCCTTACAGGCGGCTCGGGCTCCGGGCTCGACAACGCCGATAACGGGCAGGGGGTCGTAGGCTTTGCGCAGTTCCGGCAGGGCGGCGGCGCTGGCGGTGTTACAGGCCACGACCAGGAGCTTGATGCGGCGTTCCACAAGTTTTTCGGTAGCCTGCAAAGAGTAGCGCACAATGGTGGCGGAACTTTTAGTGCCGTAAGGCAGGCGGGCGGTATCGCCAAGATAGAGATAGCGCTCGCGCGGCAGGCGCTTTTGCAGCGCGGCCAATACCGTGAGCCCGCCCACGCCGGAGTCGAAAAGACCTATGGGCAGGTCTGCCGTGTCATGCTGTGCTGTGCTCATGGCCTTACTCATTCCATATAGCTTGGGGGAAAAGCGTCAGCGGCGCGTTCAGGGAGCCCAGCACGCCTTCCAGAAGAATGCCCTCCCGCTGCGGGGTCTTATGGCCGAAGGCGGCGTTGATGCCCAGGCTGACGAACTGCACGGCTCGGCCCATGGCTGCGGGCAGGCTGTCCCCCCGCATCAGCCCGGCGGTGAGCACGCTGGTGAAACTGTCGCCTGTGCCGGGGTAGTTTGCCGGAATATAGTCGCAGTCCACCCGCCAGAAGCGCTTTTGAGGCCTGTCGTAGGCTATGGCCGCGCTGTGCCGTCCATTGCCCATGGGCACGCTGGTGATCACCGCGATTTCCGGACCTTGGGTAAGGCGCAGCAGCCATTCGCGCAGCAGGCCCTCATCCATGCCCTCCGCTTCCGCCTGCCAGGGATAGGCCTCATTCAGCAAAAGGGCCGCTTCCGTGAAATTGGGCGTAATGCAGGTGGCGCGGCTTGCCAGCCAGCGCATGCGTTCCACCATGCCCATATCCATAGTGGGTTCGAGTTGCCCGTTATCCCCGAGCACGGGGTCCACTACGGCCAGACCGCCGGGCCGCATGCAGCTTGCAATGCAGTCGGCCACGATTTCCACCTGTTTTCCTGAGCCGAGAAAGCCGCTGTATACCGCGTCAAAGCGCAGGCCCAGGCTTTTCCAGTGGGCCAGAAAGTCCGGCATATATTCGCTTAAATCCACAAAGCGAAAATCATCGAAGCCAGAGGTGCCTGTGGAGAGAACCGCCGTGGGCAAAGGGCAGACCTGGATGCCCAGGGTGGAAAAAATGGGAATCACCACCATCAGGGAGGTGTGCCCAAAGCCCGCAATGTCGTGAATGGCCGCAAGGCGGGGCGATGCAGGAGTATCCATCAATAGATCCAGAGCAGTTCCCTGTATTTGGGCAAGGGCCAGCGGGTGTCATCGGCAAGCTGCTCCAGGGCGTCGCCCTCGGCGCGGCAGGCCGCCATAACGGGAACAAGCAGATCGCGGCAGAACTGGGCCTTTTTCAGGGCCGAGCCCTTGATATCCTGACAGCGGGGCAGTTCCTCGTCAAGGCGGTCCAGGGCAATCATGAAGTCGCGCACATGACGGTTGACGCGATGAAGAAGCTGCATATGCGTTTCCGTGGCCCCTTCCAGGCCGACCTTGCCGAGCGAGGCAATGGTTTCGGCCAGCTTGCGTTGCCAGGACAGGGCCGCAGGCAGGATGATGGTCCGGCCCATTTCCAGGCAGACCTGAGCTTCAATAACCAGGCTGGTGGAGTATTCACCCAGCAGGATATCCTGCCGGGCCACGACTTCGCGCGGGGTAAGCACGCCGTAGCGGGCGAGCACGGCCACATGGGCCTCATCGGAGAAGCGCTCCAGGGCGGACACGCTGTCTTTGAGGTTGGGCAGGCCCCGGCGTTCGGCCTCTTTGGGCCAGGCAGCGGCGTAACTGTCCCCGCCGAAGAGCACCGGGGCGTGGGCCTCAAATTCCTCGCGCAGCAGGGTATTGACGGCGTCCAGAAAGGGCGTGCCCCTGGCGACTTCCGCTTCCAGAATGCCCGCATAGGCGTCAAGGGCCTCGGTTACGGCGGTATTTACCAGAAAAATGGTCGGGGCCGGACTTTGGGAGGAGCCCACGGCCCGGAATTCAAACTTGTTGCCGGTAAAGGCCACGGGGGATGTGCGGTTGCGGTCTGTGGCGTCCCTGGGCAGGGCGGGCAGGGAGGCCACCCCGATGCGCATGTATTCGCGCTTGCGGCCCTTGCTTCTGGCCCCTTTGCGAATGCTCTCCACAACCTCCATAAGTTCGTTGCCCAGAAAAATGGACAGGATGGCGGGCGGGGCTTCGTGCGCGCCAAGGCGGTGATCGTTGCCGGCGGTTGCCGTGCCTACGCGCAGCAGCGGGGCGTGGCTGTGCACCGCGCGCATAACCGCGCACAGAAAGACCAGAAACTGGGCGTTTTCATGCGGGGTTTCGCCGGGGTCGAGCAGGTTGTTGCCCTCAGAGTCGGACATGGACCAGTTATTGTGTTTGCCGCTGCCGTTTACGCCCTTGAAGGGCTTTTCGTGTAGCAGGCAGACCAGGCCGTGATCACGGGCCACGCCGCGCAGGGTTTCCATGATCAGCATGTTGTGATCCGTGGCGATATTGGCCTCTTCATAGAGCGGGGCCAATTCGAATTGCGCGGGAGCGACCTCGTTGTGCCGGGTCTGGAGCGGAATGCCGAGGCGGAAAAGCCGCTTTTCCAGGTCCATCATAAAGGCCAGCACCCGGCCCCGGATGGAGCCGTAATAGTGGTCGCCCATTTCCTGCCCCTTGGGCGGGCGGGCACCGTACAGGGTGCGTCCGGTATTGACCAGATCGGGGCGCTGCAAGAAAAACTGCCGATCCACCAGAAAGTATTCCTGCTCAATGCCGATGTTGGTGTTTACATACTGGGCGCTGGTGTTGCCAAACAGGCGCAGAATGCGCAGGGCGTGTTTGGACAGGGCCTGGGTGGAGCGCAGCAGCGGCGTTTTACGGTCCAGGCATTCGCCGGTATAGGAGCAAAAGGCCGTGGGAATGCACAGGGTTTTGCCGTTCAAGCTCTCTTTGATAAAGACAGGGGAGCGCGGATCCCAGGCCGTGTAACCTCTGGCCTCAAAGGTGGAGCGGATGCCGCCGGAGGGAAAACTGGAGGCGTCCGATTCGCCCCGGATGAGCATTTTTCCGGAAAATTCGTTGACCACACGGCCTTCGGCAGCGGGTTTGAGAAAGGCATCGTGCTTTTCCGCCGTGCTCCCGGTCATGGGCTGGAACCAGTGCGTGTAGTGGGTGGCCCCTTTTTCCACGGCCCATTC
>DBDO01000146.1:771-931 GCA_002293605.1 Desulfovibrionaceae bacterium UBA930 | reverse complement strand
CCCTGGTTGATGGTGGCCATGAGGCGGGTATAGACATCCTTGGGCAGGCGTTCGCGCATGTCGTAGGCGTCAAACACCAGGGAGCCGAAAATTTCGGTAAGGGGTTCTTTGGTGTAATCGATATGCCTGTCAAGGGGACGGGTGCGGGCCACCTGGGCGA
>DBDO01000146.1:0-680 GCA_002293605.1 Desulfovibrionaceae bacterium UBA930 | reverse complement strand
CGCCTTTGGCGGCGGGGCAGGGCGCGGGGCAACTACGATTTTTACGGCTTTGCCGGGGAGGCGTCAATGCTCTTGTCGATGTGGCTTTTTTATGGCCGGGGCTATCCTCTTCTTTTTGCCGCCTCTCTGCCGTAGTCCCTGATGCGCTCTTGCAACGCGCTGTCGCCCTCCAGGTCATTCGGCCCGTCCAGGCCATAGAGCAGCAAAGGTTCGGCCAGGCGCAGGCCCAGTCCGGCCAGGGCGTACTTGAGGGTCAGCAGACTTCCTTCAAAAAGGCGCTCCCCGCGTTTTCGCGCCCCGAGCAGAATGACATGGCAGGGCCGCTCCTGCCCGGCAAAGGGACCCAGCCCACGCTCCCTCAAGTGCCAGAAGGGCTGGGTGCGATCCAGCAGGGCCTTGAGCGTTGCCGGCAGATGGTAGAAATACAAAGGCGCGGTCAGGCAGAGGGCCGGAGCTTCAGCCAGGAAGGTTAAAAGCGGCGAACTGGCGTCTTTGGCCGCCTGAGGGCAGCCCAGCCTGAGCGGCTCTTCCGGCCTCTGTCCGAACAGGGCGTGCAGACCGGGTGCGGGCGGGTTGGCGGCAGAACTTTGTTTTTGAAGCGCGCGCAGGCAGGCATCGCAGCCCGTGCAGGGGAGCAGCGGATAGTGGCGCAAGAAGGCCGGAAGCGGCCTTTCGCCCCG
>DBDO01000008.1:14797-14986 GCA_002293605.1 Desulfovibrionaceae bacterium UBA930 | reverse complement strand
ACAGGGCGGCGGTGGCGGGCTTTAAGGACGCGCTTAAGGCGGGGGATGGCAAAGCCCTGCACAACATCGTGGCCCGGGCCTGCCTGATGACGGCGCGCCCGGAGGAAAGCATGGAAAAGGTCTGTTC
Organism: Desulfovibrionaceae bacterium UBA930; assembly: GCA_002293605.1. Lineage (GTDB taxonomy): Bacteria > Desulfobacterota > Desulfovibrionia > Desulfovibrionales > Desulfovibrionaceae > Frigididesulfovibrio. The sequence continues at coordinate 14,859 of DBDO01000008.1, read as the reverse complement.
CGCCTTTGAAAGCATGGGGAACATAGCCACGGCAATGGCCCTGCGCAAGCGCCTGCTCAACT
>DBDO01000008.1:12495-14714 GCA_002293605.1 Desulfovibrionaceae bacterium UBA930 | reverse complement strand
TTTCCCTTTGGCTGCGTTGCTCGGCTTTTCCCTCCGGGGGCAGGACCATCGATCCACCCCCGCTGCAAAAAAGGCTCGCGCCTTGCCAAACGAAATAACTACGCCTTTCCCAATTTGGGGCTACCGCCCCCAAAATAAGGCCTGTGCCATTGAGAAGCGCTGCAGCGGCATAAAGGCCCTGGAAGCGGAAGGCGCGTCCGGCGCATGAGAAGCTTCCTGACGGCAGACGCAGATGCCGCTGATGTGGAGCGGCATGGCGGCCAGTGCGCTGCAATAGCCGCGCAAGGCTTCCTCCATGCGGGCGGCCTCGCTCTGCTCGTCTATGCGGTCGGTCAGGGTGATGTGAAAGCGGTATTCGTCCAGGACATAGGGGTAGCCCCAGGCGCGCAGATGCTCTCTTTGACGTGGGCTCAGGCTATGCGGCTTACGGCGGGCGATCTCCTGTTCCGAAGGCGCAGCCCTGAAGGCATCAAAAAAAGAGAGGACTTCAGCGGCAAAAGCATTGATCCCTTCCACTGCCGCGGCTTCTTCCGCTGTTTTTCTGGGCGGGGTAAGGGCGAAAAAGGAGCCGATGCGGGTAAGCTGAAGCCGGGGCAGCGTCAGTGGCTTGCGCCCCAGAACAAAGCGATCCGCCGCATGGAGAAGGGCCTCTTCCGTCAGGCCCGGCTTCAGAAAAAAAGGAGCTTTCAAGGTGGCATGCACGCCGTAGCGCCGGGCATCCGCCGTAAGATCGCGCAATCTTTCCGGGGAGAAGCCCGGCAGAACAGCCTGCGCGATGTCCTCTCCCTTTTCACTGTCCCTGCCGAGCAGGGCCGAAGCCAGAGCCGCAAGGGGCGTTTGGGGTTCAGGGATACAATATATCGCGTAACGAAAGCACATTCGCTCTTTCCTTCTACAAAACCCGAAGCCCCGCGCGCCACACCGCCCGCACAACCGGAACGCCGTCCACCACTCTGACCTGCGCGGCATCCGCGCGNNCCGGGTGCGAGCACCCCGCGATCCTCAAGGCCGACAGCCTTTGCCGGGTTGAGGGTCACTGTTTCCAGGGCTTTTTGCAAGCTTACGCCGGTCAGTTCCGGCAGCATGAAGGCCGCGTGCAGAAGGCTCGCAGGCATGTAATCGGAAGAGAGGATGTCAAGAAGACCCTCTCTGGCCAGCTCCGTTGCCGAGACATTGCCGGAATGCGAGCCGCCNNGCACGATATTGGGCGCGCCCATGATCACGAAAAGTCCAAGTTTTCTGGCTTCCCGGGCAGCTTCCAGGGTGGTGGGAAACTCTGAAATACCCACGCCGTAGCTGACATTTTCCCGCACATGCTCAAGGGTTGTATCATCATGGCTGGCCACAGGCAGGGCCAGAGAGCGGCAGATGGCGGCAATCTCCTGAAGGTTTTTTTGCGCGTTTTTCGCCTGTTTGGCCAGCAAGGCCTGGGTCTGCGCTTCAATTTCATGTTCCGGCGCGCCGTGCAGGCTGTAGTATGTCTTGTATTTGTCCATATCCCGCCATTGCCGCTGTCCGGGGGTATGGTCCATAACGGACATAAGGCGCAGCTCTTTCCGCTTCAGGTAGGGCGCAATGCGCTCCAGCAGGCCATCTCCGGCCAGCTCGCAACGCAGGTGCAGATAGTGGTCGGCGCGGAGCAGCTCTTGCTTCGCCGCTTCCTCCAAGGCGTCCAGGCTGGCGGTAAAGATATCGTCCCGGTTTTTCCTGTTTACCGGCTCGCCTGCGGATACGGCATCAAAGACCGTGGTCACGCCGGAAGCGATCATATGCACGTCATGGGCGACCACGGCGGAGAGCCCGGCGGGCCAATTCACGCCGCTGCGCGGGATGAAATGCTTTTCCAGATTGTCGGTATGCAGCTCAATCAGGCCGGGCACAAGGAAGTCGCCGTCAAGATCGTATGCGCAGTCAGGCGTGCCGGGGGCATCAGCCACCACGCCGCCCTGAAAAAACATGCTGCCGGTCTCGCCCTGCGGGGTGATGATGCGGCCATTGGTCAGATGCAAGGTGTTCATATCTATCCTGTAGCAAAGAGTATGAGCAATCATTTCATACGTATTATGCAATGACTGCTATACGAGTTTTTTACGAATATACTGCGACAACAGGTCAAAGAGCACGACCACGGCGATGATGATCATCATAACCGCGCAGGTCTGGGCGAAGAAAAATCCCCGGATAAGCTCCCACAAAAGAACGCCGATGCCGCCCGCCCC
>DBDO01000008.1:0-12410 GCA_002293605.1 Desulfovibrionaceae bacterium UBA930 | reverse complement strand
GCCGAGCGCGCCGGTGGAGCGAATGCCCTCAACCGGCTGCGGGTCAATGGCTTCCACGGCTTCGGAGAAAAGCTTCGCCAAAACCCCGGTGGTATGGACGAAGAGCGCCAGCACTCCCGCAAAAGGGCCGAGCCCGACAGCCACGACAAAGAGCATGGCGAAAACCATCTCATTGATGGCGCGGGCCGCGTCCATCAGGCGGCGCACCGGCTGGTACACCCACCAGGGCACGATGTTGTCGGAGCTTAAGATGCCGAGCGGCACGGCGCATATAACCGCAAGCAGGGTCCCCCACAGGGCGATCTGCACCGTGATGGTCATTTCCTGCAAATAGAGCTTCCAGTCGGTCACATCCGGCGGGAAAAAATCTTTGGCAAAGGAGGCCATATTGCCCGCATCGGCAATAAGGGCCAGGGGGCGCATCTCCGCCCCCTGCCAGGACCAGGCGAGAAGCGTGAGAAACAATCCCCAGCCGATCAGGGAAAGGACTGATCGCAAAGGGCTGGGGCGGGGAATGCGGTAGGGCATAGTTTCATGTTCAGGATGCGTTGCAGAGGCGGTCGTCATTCTCGTTCCTTTTCGCCGCAACGCCCGGGCAGGGCGTTGCGGCGCTATGCATCAGGCGTTGTTACTGCTTTTTTGCCCCGGATTCGATCTCTGCGGCCCGGGCGTTGACAAGGGTCAGTTTGGCATCGATATCCTTGATTTTGGCCGCTTTGTCCTCATCGGTCATATTGGGGTTGTTTTGAACGGCATTTTTCGCCTTGAACAACTCCAGCTGGCGGATGGGAAGAAGCTGATCATTGCTGGAAGGGCGGAAACCGGCCCATTGCAGGCTTTTGAGCACTTCCCGCTCGCGGGCGGCGTCAGGGCCGCTTTGGCCGTAATTCGCAAGGAAGTTCCGGATTTTTTCCTTGTTTTCGGCGGACAGGTCTTTGCGCCAGACCAGCGGGTCCGCAGGAATCAGCGGCGAGGTCCAGATGACTTTAAGGAGCTTGCGCTTTTCCGGCTGCGTTTTTTCAAGGCGTAGCAGCACTTCACTGCTGCAGGTGGCCACATCGACCTGCTTGTTGGCGGCGGAAATAGCGTTGGTTTCATGGTTGGAGTTCAGGGTGCGCTTGAAAATGGCTTTGGGCTCAACCTTGTTCAGGGCAAACACATAGTAGCCCGGCACCAGAAAGCCGGAGGTGGAGTTGGGGTCGCCGTTGCCGAAATTCAGTTCCTTGGCCCTGGCCAGCATATCTTTTTCATTGTTCAGGGGGGAGTCTTTGTGGGTAACCAGGTGGGAGTAGTAGCCCCCTGAGCCGTCCATGTTCATGACCTGCATGAACACCTCGCCCTCGGCGCGGTCAACCGCCTCCATAGCGGACTTGTTGCCATACCAGGCAAGCTGTATTTTGTTGTACTGCATGGCCGTAACCACACCGGCGTAGTCGGAGGCGAAAAAGGCCTTTACTTTCAAACCGGTGGCCTTTTCCATATCAGCCAGAAAGGGCTCCCAGATATGCCGGAGGTTTTGCGAGGACTCCGTGTTGATGAAGCCGAAATTGATTTCCTGCTGCGCGGCGCAGGCGCTTCCGATAAAGAGTACGGATAAAAAGCATAGAGCGGCAAGGAAGGACCGCAGACAGGTGAAACAGCGAGCTTTGCTCATGAAATTCTCCTGAAAATGAGTGTGTGTAAAAAACAGCTTTTAGGCGGCAACAGGGTTCAAGGCCTGCACCATCTGACGCAGACGGGCGTCCGCAGTGGCGTTCTCCACCGTTCCCGCGAACATGGCCTCACCGGCAGCGCCGTAGAGTTCGCACAAGAAGGCCGGAGTCAGGGCGCTGGAGGGGCCGTCGTACACAATTTTCCCCTGCTTCAGCGCAATCGTGCGCGGGCAGTAGCGGATGGCGTAATCCACCTGGTGCAGGGAAACCAGCACGGTCATGCCGTCNNACCCGGCGCGAACTTTCCGGATCAAGGGAGGCAATGGGCTCATCCGCCAGAAGCACCTTTGCTTTCTGCACCAGGGCCCGGGCAATGGCCGCCCGCTGCTGCTGTCCGCCGGAAAGGGTTGAGGCGCGCTGAGTGGACTTTTCCGCAATGCCCACGCGGGCGAGCGATGCAAGGGCCAGGGCGCGCACGTCCTCAGGAAAGAGGGCAAAAGCGCTGCGCCAGAGCGGCACGCGCCCGAGCGCGCCGAGCATGACATTGGTCAGAACCTGCAAACGATCCACCAGGTTGAACTGCTGAAAGATCATGCCAACGCCCGTGCGGGTTTTCCGTACGTCGCGCTGGATGCGCCCCCCCTGCTGCACCATGCTACCCATAACCGCGATGCTGCCGCCGTCTTTGTCCCCGGCCATGATGCCGGAAATATGACGCAGCAAGGTGGATTTGCCGGAGCCGGAGGCACCGATAAGAGCGACCATTTCCCCCTGCCGCACCGTGAGATTGATAGCGTCCAGCGCCTTTTGGCCGGCAAAGGAACGGGTGAAGTTATCTATTCTGATCATGCATGCCTCCTGGCGCTCCATACAAGCACCCTTGTCGTTTTTTTCGTGGGGCCACTCTGCCCGGCGACAATGACGGTTGTGTGTCTCCCAGGTGGAGTTTGCGTCAAGGCGTGCGGATGCCGGGCGTAAAAAAACCGGCAGAAGCCGGTTGTTTCAGAGCTTTTCAGCAGCGGGGCACATCAGGCAAGGGGCGGCATGCGCCGCATCTGCTCGCACAGCGCTGTGAAGCGCTGTGCGGCCTCTTCAAGCTCGCCGGAATTATCCAGGGTGACAAGGCCGGGGATGTCCGGCAGGGCCAGTGCCGCTGTGGCAAGGCGTTCGTCAATGTCCGCCGCCTGTTCCCGTCCGCGCCCTTCAAGGCGGGCGCGCAAGATTTCCGAACGTACTGAGATGAGCACGGGCAGCAGCGCGGGGTATCGTTTGAGCGCTTCGGGCAGGTATGCGCGCGAACCGTTGACTATGACAAGCGCGCCTTGTGCCAGCCGGGCATCAATATCGGCGCTGATGCCGTAGCAAAGGCCGTGGCTTTCCCAGGCCAGGGAAAATTCCCCTTGAAGCTTGCGTTGCTGAAACGCTTCCCGGGTCAGCGAATGATGGCCTTCGCCCCCGGCACCGGCAGGGCGCGTGATGCAGCGGCGGGCAAAGAGCACGGGACGCAAGACCTGCCGCGTATGCAGGGCTGTATTCCATGTCTGTGCATACGCAGCGTTCAGAGCGCGGCGCGCATAGGCGATCAGGCTATCTTTTCCCGAGCCGGACGGCCCCATGAGGTAGATCAGCATTCCGCTCATATTCGTCCCTTTTTGCTTTCTATAGCAGTTTCACTTTGCGATACTTGCGCAGCGGCGGGCAAAGCCCGCCTACAAGTATCTCTAGTGCGGCCGCAGCGTAAAGACGCGATCCGCCACGGCATCGCGCACCGCTTCATCGTGAAAAATGCCGATAACAGCGCTCCCGGCGGACCTGGCTTCCCGGATCAGGGCCACCACTGTCTCACGGTTGGCCGCATCAAGGGACGCTGTGGGCTCGTCCAGAAGCAGGATCGGATAGTGGCGGATAAATCCCCGCGCGATGTTGACGCGTTGCTGCTCCCCCCCGGAAAAGGTGGCCGGGGCAAGGTTCCAGAGACCTTTGGGAATGCGCAGGCGGGCCAGCAGCTCTCCGGCTTTTTCACGGGCCGCATCGTCCTTCTCGCCGTGCAGGCTAAGGCGCTCCGCCACAATATCCAGGCAGGAAACGCGGGGAATAACGCGCAGAAACTGGCTGACATAGCCCATAGTGCTGTGCCGCACGGACAGCACAGCGCGCGGGGAGGCGGTCGCCATATCCACCTGGCTATTCCCATGCTTCACGATAATACTGCCGGAGCAGGGTTTGTAATTGGCATAGAGCGCGCGCAGGAGCGTTGACTTGCCCGCTCCGGAAGGCCCGTGCAGGGCGAGGCATTCCCCCGGCCTTACGGCAATATCTAAGTCGGCAAAGGCTTCAATGACGGTTCCGCCCTGCGTATGCAGGGTAAAGCTTTTGGAGAGGCCGCGCACGGAAAGGACTGGTTCATTCACAGTTGTATCCATAAAAGTTCCTATTATCCCTGAAGGATGGAGGAGACAAGAAGCTGCGTATACGGATGATGCGGATCATCCAGCACCTGATCGGAAAGCCCGCTTTCCACAACCTCGCCTCGCCGCATGACAATGAGCCGGTGCGCGAGCAGCCTGGCCACGGCCAGGTCATGCGTGACCAGCACCACGGAAAGTCCGAGCCCACGCACCAGTTGGCGGAGCAGATCCAGGAGTTTCGCCTGCACGGAAACATCCAGCCCGCCCGTGGGTTCGTCCATAAACACCAGGCGCGGCCCGGAAACAAGGTTGCGGGCTATTTGCAGGCGTTGCTGCATGCCGCCGGAATAGGCGGTCGGCCGATCGTCAATGCGGTCAGCCGCTATTTCCACCCGCTCGAGCCAGTCCAGGGCGGTGCTGCGGATATTCCCGTAATGCCGCGAGCCGCAGGCCATCAGCCGCTCGCCGATATTGCCTCCGGCGCTGACCCGCATACGCAGGCCATCGCGCGGGTGCTGGTGAACAAAGCCCCATTCGGTACGCAGAATACGGCGGCGCACCGCCTCGGACAGGCTGTTGATGTCGTGCGTGAGGCCTTCAGCATCGCGGTAGCGGATAGTGCCGGAAGACGGGGGAAAACGCCCGGCCAGGAGGTTCAGCAGGGTACTTTTGCCGGAGCCGGATTCGCCCACAATGCCAAGGACTTCCCCCGGCCAGAGATCAAAGGAGATGTCGCGGCAGCCGAGCCGCTCGCCGTAATAGTGCGAAAGCCCTTCCACCTGCAGGAGCGCCGGTTCTTCTCCCGGCAGAGCCTCTGTGCGGCGTGATATTTCGTCAGGCATCATTTTTTCCTCCGCTCATGGACGGAAGAGTCCACTTCCGTTGTAAAAAATTCGCCTTCCTCATCTGAGGCCGCACTGAGGCTCTGCCCGGCAACGCGTTTGAAACAATGGTCAGTGTCGGAGCACACAAACATGCGTCCTCCCGCGTCATCGGTAATGATTTCATCAAGGTAACTGTCAGTCGCGCCGCAGATGGCGCAGGGCTCGTTCCACTGTTGCACGGCAAAGGGATGATCCTCAAAATCCAGGCTCTTGACCGTGGTGTACGGGGGAATGGCGTAAATGCGCTTTTCCCGCCCGGCGCCGAAAAGCTGCAAGGCCGGGCATTGGTTCATTTTCGGGTTGTCGAATTTCGGCAGGGGTGAGGGGCTCATGACATAGCGCCCGTTCACCAGTACGGGGTAGTCGAAGCTGGTGGCTATCTCCCCGTGCCTGGCGATATCTTCATACAGCTTCACATGCATGACGCCGTATTCTTCCAGGGCGTGCAGGGTGCGGGTTTCTGCCTCGCTCGGCTCCATCCAGCGCAGGGGTTCGGGAATGGGCACCTGGTACACCATAATCTGGCCTTCGCGCAGCGGCTGTTCCGGAATGCGGTGCCGGGTCTGGATGATATCGGCTTCCTCTGTGTCTGTGGTGGTGCGCACACCGGCCACGCGGGCGAAAAAAGAGCGGATGGAAACCGCGTTGGTGGTATCGTCCGAGCCCTGGTCAATCACCTTGAATACGTCATGTTTGCCGAGAACGGAGGCGCTTACCTGAATGCCGCCGGTTCCCCAGCCGTAGGGCATGGGCATCTCCCGTCCGCCAAAGGGCACCTGGTAGCCGGGCAGGGCCACGGCCTTGAGGATGGAACGGCGGATCATGCGCTTGGTCTGCTCATCCAGATAGGCGAAATTATAGGCGACGGACGGCTGATTCGAGCTTGCGCCGTCAGCGCTATTTACCGTTGTTGTCACTGTCTTGCTCCGACACGTTAGAAGCTGCACGCAAAGAACGAATCATGGCCAATTCAGCCTGAAAATCCACATAGTGCGGCAGTTTCAGGTGCTGCACAAAACCCGAGGCTTCCACGTTGTCGCTGTGGTACAGGACAAATTCCGCATTCTGCGCCGGGCCGCGCACTTCCTCATCCAGGCCGGACTCGGGGTCAGCGCCAAGCAGGGCGCGATCCACCAGGGCCATGCTGATGGCCTTGCGCTCGGATTCGCCAAAAGCCAGACCGTAGCCCCTTGTGAAGGAAGCGGGCCTGCCCTTGCCGCCGCTGAACTGGTTGACGCTTTCGCATTCCGTCAGCGTGATTTCACCGACCAGCACGGGAAAGCCCAACTCTTCCGGTATACAATACACCTCCACTTCCCCCATGCGGATTTCCCCGGCAAAGGGATGGGTGGAGCCTAAACCGCGCTGGGTGGAATAGGCCAGCGAGAGCAGCAGGCCTTCATCCGCGCGGGCCAGATTCTGCAAACGAACATCGCGCGAGGCCGGAAGTTCCAGCGGCTCCCGGCTCAGGTCGCCGGGGCTTGCGTCCGTATTTTCCTCACGCGGCAAGAGTCCTTCCTGCTCCAGAAAGGAAAGCACTTTGGGACAACGACCATTGAACTGGGAGCGTTCCAGTTTGCCCTCAGACGAGGAAGGCGAGTTTTCGGCGATGCCTGACGAAGTATCACGGCAAACTGGGGCGCTCCCTTCAAGCAGGCGGTGCGTATAGTCAAAGGTCGGGCCAAGCACCTGCCCGCCCGGCACATCTTTATAGGTTGCGGAAATACGGCGGCGCACATGCATGGACGCGGTATCGACCGGCAGGGTGGAGCCAAAGCGCGGCAGGGTGGTGCGGTAGGCCCGCAGCAGGAAGATGGCTTCCACCAGATCGCCCCTGGCCTGTTTGACAGCCAGGGCAGCCAGATCGCGGTCGTACAGGGAGCCTTCGCCCATGACCCGGTCCACGGCCAGGGAGAGCTGTTCCCGGATCTGCTCAATGGCGATTTCCGGCACAGAAGTATCGCCCCGGCGTTTTTCCGCCAGCAGGGCATGGGCATTGCGAATGGCTTTTTCGCCGCCTTTTACAGCTACATACATAAAGAGCCCTCCTTGGCATTCACGGCCTTTCTGACCCGGGCCGTGCGCGGAAGTCCAAGTATCCGGACTGAAGGCGCGCCTTGGCCGCTGTTTGCGCTCTCCACAAAAATGACATCCACCCCCAGGGGGTACAGGGCCTGGTTATCGCGCCAATCCGTCCAGAACCATGCGGGCAGACCGCCAAGGCGGAAGGCTTGCCAGATTCCGCGTTCATTGCCTTTCACGCCCGGCCCGGTCACTTCCATAACTTCCGATTCAGGCGCTTCGGCGCTGCAATCCACGCGGATCACCAGGGTCGCGGAGCGGTCGGGAAAATCCGCCCGTCCGGCATGAAAGGCGGAGAGGCGCGGCATGCTTTCAGGCCGGGAGATAAAGGCAAAGGCAGCCTGTTCCGGGGCCGCGGCAAAGGGGCTTGCGCAGTGAAAGCGCAGATGATGGCGCGTTTGCGGGCTATCCGCAGCGGAATCCAGCCAGAGCGGGCTGTCCTGATCGCAAAGGGCCAGGGCCAGGGCCAGCATGCCTTGCGTCATCTCGTCTCTTGCCAAAGAAGGCGGCAGGGCGGGCAGGCAGACGAACATACCCGGACGGGAAAGGGCCTGAAGAACGGCGCGAAATACCGCCTGGGCGTCATCAACAGGCCTTGCGAAGCCCGGAGCGGTAGCAATGGAAAGCGTGCTCATGCGTCTTCCCCCCGTACCAGCGTGAAAAAGTCCACCCTGGTTGTTGCTGTTTTTTCCGCGCCTTTCTGCAATGCTTCGCTACGCTTGGCGGCCAGCGGTTCTATGAGCGAACGCTCAAGGTCTTCAGCCTGATCTTCCTGTTGCAACAGGGCGTCAAAGACGGCGGCAAGCTCCGCATGGCGCGGACGGTTGCCCTGGATAAAAGAATAGCCTTCCGTTGCCGCGCTGTCCTGCCCGTTTTGCCGCTTTTGTTGCAAGCGCACCACGCAGCGGGTGACAAGCATTTCACCCAGGTTGAAACGCTGGCCGGAATTGCCGGCCCTGCCTTCCACCATCAGGAGCCCGGCTTCCGGTCGGCGAAGAAAGGTATAGGAAAAAGATGCGGCAAGCCGCGTTGCCGCCTCTTCAAGGGCGGCCTCATCCGCAAGGGCCAGAGCGGCCATGCGGCGTTTGCGTTGTAACATATTCACCTCTTGGTATACATATTCCGTAACCATGAGGAGGGCTTATCCCAGACCAGGGTGAAGAAAGGATTTCCGTCAGGTGGCGATTGTGTGAAAGTCCTGGGGTGAGGTGAGTTGCCAATGCTGGCAGTGCGCGGAAGTTCCGGATATATTTGGGGGGGGCGATCAATACGGCATATGCTAAATACCCCGCTTGCGTCCCTAATTGTAAAGAGAGTCAAGGGTTTGAGGCTGACCGGCATAATTATACACGCCCTATCTCGGCCAGACCAACATGGCTGTTTTCCGGTTATTGTGAACGTCCGCGCTCAAGGGCATCCCGGACAATACGTATAAGAAATTCAAGGTTTGATTTATCGCCAAGATCATGAAACACGGCTGACGCTGCGACCAAAGCGGTACGCACATAGACGCTGTTATCTTTAAATAATGCCCTGTCCAAGGGAAATTTATGGCGGTCGGCAAAATCACAACAGAACGTGACAATAGTACGGGTATTGCCTTCGCGGAATGGATGCACTTTCCATATATCCGTCATACAACGTGAAAAAATCTCAGCTTGTTTATCAATATCTAAGATTTTCTAGTTGATTGTGTTAAGATTTTTTAGAGATGCATCAAGATGCGTCTTGATCGCCAGCGCATCTGAATATTCAACGGACAGGCCGCCCAGGACGCTTTCCGCTTTTTCTATGTTGATTGTTCTTATTTGTCCTGCCCAGTCGAATATATCCTGAAAAATATACTGATGAAGCTGGCACAAGTGAGAAAAACCGTAAGCGCCTTTGATGGGTGAATCCATAAGTTCCCTGATGCGGAACCCGGTGTAATCAGCTTCAATTTGTTTGAATCTCTCCTCATTCCGTTCGTTAAAAATATTTTTCAGTATCTCCGTGTGAGGATAGATATAGGGGTCGTCATTCATCGGAAACCGTTTTTTCTTTCAGCTTATATTTGGCGTCCAGAGTCCGTTTGATGTCCTCCAGGGTCATTTCACCGCGCTTTTCCTTTTCCGCCATAGCCAAAAACTCCGGGCTGGGCTCCAATCCGTCTACTTTGATCATGCCCAAAGCATAATCCCAAGCTTGTTGTTTTTCCATAACAGTCTCTTTTTCTGGTAAAAAAGGCATCGGGCTATTTCACCTGTTTCCAGGCGTAGTACGTCGAATTTCCCCGGAAGGGAAACGATAGGATATGAGATTCTCCGACTTCCGGTTGGCGCGCATCTGACGATGTCTAATGAAAAATATATACACTAATTCAAAGAAAAAAGCACTTACAGATTTCTCTGTAAGTGCTTGATTTTTCTGGCTCCCCGGCACGGGATTGAACCGCGGACCTAGTGATTAACAGTCACCCGCTCTGCCAGCTGAGCTACCGGGGAATACTGCGCGCTTTGCCGTGCAGGAAGAGACGTTTACCCCTGAAGGCCTTCATCCGTCAAGTATTTTTTTGTCGAGGATGTATTTTTTTTCGCGTGCCGCGCAGGCGGGGCCGCCATGCCCCCTTTCCCCCTGGGGCGGGGCGGGCTCAGGGCCTCTTGCGCAACAACCGCAAAGTACTGTATCCTCTGTCCTGACGGGAATGTTACTTTCAGGGAGGCCGGTTGCATATGCAGGATCCCCTACGCATATTCAGCGACTATATTGCCGAAAATGGTCTGAAAAATACGCCGCAGCGGCGTTTGATTGTAGAGGTGTTTTTCAAATCTGGAAAGCATTTGAGCACGGAAGAGCTGTACAATGTCGTCTGCAAAAAGGACGGCAGCATCGGTCAGGCCACGGTGTACAGAACTTTAAAGCTCTTGTGCGATGCGGGCCTTGCCAAAGAGTTGCACTTTGGTGAAAGTACGGCCCGCTATGAGCCTATTGAAGACGACAGCCACCACGATCATCTTATCTGCACCGCCTGCGGCAAGACGCAGGAAGTGATGGACAGCACTATTGAACGCCTGCAGAACGAACTTGCCGAAAAGAACGGCTTCACGCTGACCTCGCACCGTATGGTTCTTTATGGCATGTGCGAAGGCTGCCGCTCCCGCAGCGGCCAGGCGGAAGGCAGACAGAAGCCTTAAGGAAGCACTGATTAATGAGCTTTGAGGAAACGCGTAGTTATTTCGTTTGGCAAGGCGAGAGCTTCTTTCCCGATGGGGGCTGGATCGATGGTCCTGCCCCCGGAGGGAAAAACCGAGCAACGCAGCAAAACGGAAATTATTCAGCGTTTCCTTAAGGAATAGGGCTTTATCAGCGGTTCCTTTTTTATGGCCTGCTCTTTGCATGTCTTTTTGGATAGCTGAGGAAGAGGGCGGGAGGAAGGGCATATGAACAAAATTTTGGCGCAGGACGAGGTTGACGCCCTGCTGCGCGGACTTTCCGGCGGCGATATAGAGGCGGAAACAGACGCCCATCTTGACGATTCAGGCATCGTCCCTTTTGATCTCGCCAATCAGGACCGCATCATTCGCGGGCGCATGCCCGTGCTGGAAATAGTCAACGACCGCTTTTCCCGCCTGTGCACCAATGCGCTCTCCAATACCTTGCGCAAACGGGTGGAATTAAACCCCCTATCCATTGACATGACCAAGTTCGGCGATTTCGTGCGCTCCCTGCCCGTGCCGACCAGCATCAATATCTTCAAAATGGAACCCCTGCGCGGCAACGCGCTCGCCGTGGTGGACGCCCGCCTGGTTTTTGCCCTGGTGGAAAGTTTTTTCGGCGGGCAGGGCAGCCAGCCCAAAATCGAGGGGCGCGAATTTACGCGCATCGAGCAGGCCATTGTGGAAAAGGTGATCAAGATTGTACTCCATAATATGGAGGAATCCTGGCGCCCGGTGCACGATGTCAGCCTTGAGCTTACCCGCTCGGAGATTAACCCCCAGTTCGCGGCCATTGTGCCGCCAAGCGATGTGGTGGTGGTAATCACCTTTGAGGTGGAGCTGGAAACGGCCATAGGCTCGCTGATCATCTGCCTGCCGTACGCCACCATAGAACCCATTCGCTCCAAGCTGCACGCCAGCTTTCAAACGGAGCGCCTGGAAATCGACCACGCCTGGGTGGCCCGCCTCAAGGAGCGCATTCTGGAAACGCCGGTGGAACTGAAGGTGCATTTCGGCAACGCCAAAATCACCGGCAACCAGTTGCTGCGGCTCAAGCCGGGCGATGTGATCCTGCTGGATACGGACACGGACGAACTTTTGGAGGCCACCCTTGCGGGCGTGACCAAGTTCTGGGGGGTGTGCGGCACGGTCAAAGGCAATATGGCCTTGCAGATCATCAAGGAAGAAGACCCTAAATATACCTGAGGCCTTTGGGTCAACAGACCTTGAGGCGGCTTGCCTTCAGGCTCAGTATGGGTGAACTTTGAGGCTTTCGTTCCCCCTATCCCGAGAGCGCCATGCCCAATAGCACAACTCCGGCTGTTTCCGTAATCGTGCCCACCTACAATCGGCCGGACCTGCTGTCTCGGGCGCTTGAAAGCATTGCTTGTCAGACCTTTGGCGACTATGAAGCGCTCGTGGTCAACGATGCGGGCGAGGACGTTTCCCCCCTGGTGGATGCTTTTGCCCGGCGCATGTCCATTCGTCTGCTCACGCATGAGCGCAACAAAGGCATAGCCGCCGCGAGAAATACAGGCATGGCGGCATCACAAGGCAAATACATCGCCCATCTTGATGACGATGACTATTATTTCGAGCAGCACCTTGCGACGCTGCACGCTTTTTTGAGCCGCAGCAAACGCCCCGTGGCCTATACGGACGCGCGGCAGGACATGCAGCAGCGCAGCAACGGTGCCTATCAAACCCTTTACTCCAAAATTCCCTATTCCGTGCCCTTTTCTTTGCAGAGGCTCTGCCGGGGCAATATAACGCCAACGCTTTGCGTCATGCATGAGCGGGACTGCCTCACTCGATCCGGCCTCTTTGCAGAATACCTTCGCGCCCACGAAGACTGGGATTTGTGGTTGCGCATGGCCCGGCACTATGATTTTACGCATATCCCGCAAGTGACCTGCGCCTTCACCACGCGCCTGGACAACAGTTCACTCAGCACCGGCAACAAAGAACTGATGCGCGAAACCTGGATATTCACCCGGCTGCAAGGCATGTTCGCAGAGCGGATGCCCCCCCCGAGCGCTCTTGAAAGGGCCGCATGCCGCGCCGAGCGCCTTGGCCCAGACTCGCCGGAGCCGTGCAGGGTCAGCATTGTGCTGCCTTTGGCCGCTACAGACGCGCAAACGCCGCGCAATCTGGCCGCTCTGTGCGCGAGCATCGGCGATGCGCAGCTCG
>DBDO01000150.1 GCA_002293605.1 Desulfovibrionaceae bacterium UBA930 | reverse complement strand
CCAGGGCGCACGCCACCATGCTGCGGGAGGGCCTTGCGCTTGCGCGCGCGCTCCAGGCCCGGCGCATTGAAAACGGCGCTGTCATTACCGAGCGCCCCGACCCCGAAGTGCGGGTTATAGGTCAGGGACACGAAGCCAGGGTTCGCATTGAAAACGGGCCGGAAACGCCCCTGGCCCANNTTAGTGGGCGAACTCATGATTTTGAGCAACGCCTCGCTCGCCCTATGGGGCGGTAAACAGGGCCTGCCCCTGCTCTACCGCGCCCAGGACGTGGCCCTGCCCCGCGAGTTCGCGGGCATATGGACCGACCCGCAGGATATTTCGCGCATCATCCGCGCCCTGCCTCCGGCCTCGCTGGAAAGCCAGCCCAAACGGCATGCCGGGCTCGGGCTCCACGCCTACGCGACTTTCAGCTCCCCCATCCGGCGCTATACGGATTTGCTGAATCAAGGGCAAATTCTCTCCTGCCTGCGTAGCGGCGCGCCCCGCCTTGCGCGGGAAGAGCTGAACATGTTGCTGCCCTCGATTTCAGCCCGCTCGGACGCTGCGGCCCAGGTGCAACGTCAGCGCCCGCGTTACTGGAAGCTCTTGTTCTTCCGCCAGCAAGGGGATAAAAAATGGTGGGACGCCATTGTGGCCGATGAAAATGAAGCCTTTGTCACCATTGCCTTGCCCTGGGCCCAGGTGCTTGTGCGCGGCAGACGGCGTCAGTTTGACGAAAAGCTCTTCCCCGGCATGCGCATTCAGGTCCGCCTGGGCAAGGTCAACCCCCTGCTCGGAGAGATGCAGGTGCTGGAAGCACGGGAAGCCTAGCCTTTTTTAGGGCTGCTTCGTGACTGCCAAAACCATCCAGAACATCTGCGGGCAAAGCCCGAATAAAAAAAGAGGAAGTCAGACCATG
Organism: Desulfovibrionaceae bacterium UBA930; assembly: GCA_002293605.1. Lineage (GTDB taxonomy): Bacteria > Desulfobacterota > Desulfovibrionia > Desulfovibrionales > Desulfovibrionaceae > Frigididesulfovibrio. The sequence continues at coordinate 4,431 of DBDO01000150.1, read as the reverse complement.
GACTATTTTTTCAGTGCGATCATTGTTGCCGTAGCCGCTTTTTTTATTGGTTCCATCCCCTTTGGGCTGCTGTTCGCCAAAAAGTTCTGCGGCATCGACCCCCGTCTTGAGGGCAGTTGCAATGTGGGTGCGACCAATGTCTCGCGCCTCTGCGGCTTTAAGTGGGGGCTGCTCACCCTGCTCTGCGATCTGCTCAAGGGCTTTCTCCCCGTGCTTTTGTTCACCGCTTCCGACAGCGGGCTGCAAAGCCTTGCCTATCCGGCCGGGCTCGCCGTGATCTGCGGACACATGTTTTCCGTCTTTCTCAACTATAAGGGCGGCAAAGGCGTGGCCAGTACGGTCGGCGTCTTTCTGGCACTTGCCCCCTGGTCCCTGGTTCTGGCGGGCCTTGCCTGCATCGCCGTCATCTGGCGCACAGGCTACGTTTCCGCTGGCTCCCTGACCCTGGTCTGCGCTTTGCCGCTGCTCTTTCTGCTGCAAGCTGCCTGGGGCGATCTCTGGTTCTCCCTGCTTGTGGCCGCACTGATTGTTTGTGCCCATCGGGGAAACATCCGCCGTCTGCTGCGTGGGGACGAAAAGCCCTGGCAGCGCTCCACATCCGCATAGCGCTGGCCCTAAGGCCCCCCTTGTGCTATCGTCACCGTCACATTGAGAAACAGCCCAGAGTATTTTTACAAGGATAGTCATGCATTCCTCCACCTTTCCCAGTTATCGCGGCCAGATGCACTACATCTGCCTGGGCTGCGGACAAAGCCATCCCATTGACAAACTGCTGTACACCTGCCCCGGATGCGGCGATGTGCTGCTGCTTGAAGACGCGGGCTTTGACAGCCTGACCCGCACGAGCGGCGAGGAATGGCAAAGGCTTTTCGACAGCCGGGCCGCAGGCAAGTGCACGGCCCTGCGCGGCATTTTCCGCTTCTATGAACTTATGGCCCCGGTGCTGGATGAGGAGGACATCATCTACCTCGGCGAGGGCGGCACCCCGGTCATTACTGCCTCCGCTGCCCTGCGGGAAATTGTGGGCCTTGATTTCGCCTACAAAAACGATGGGCAGAACCCGAGCGCCTCGTTCAAAGACAGGGGCATGGCCTGCGCCTTCAGTTATTTGAAAGCCCTGATCCGCACAAAGGGCTGGGATGAAGTGCTCACGGTCTGTGCCTCCACCGGGGACACCTCGGCTGCGGCGGCCCTGTATGCCTCCTATGTGGGCGGTGCGGTCAAATCCGTTGTTCTTCTGCCGCACGGCAAGGTGACGCCGCAGCAGCTCTCCCAGCCTCTAGGGAGCGGCGCCATCGTGCTGGAAGTGCCCGGTGTGTTCGATGACTGTATGAAGGTTGTGGAGTTTCTAGCCGATCGCTACCGCGTGGCCCTTTTGAACTCCAAAAACAGCTGGCGCATTCTGGGGCAGGAAAGCTACGCCTTTGAAGTCGCCCAGTGGCGCAACTGGAATACGAACAATCTCTGCCTCTTCGTGCCCATCGGCAACGCGGGCAACATCACGGCCATTCTGCGCGGCTTCCTCAAGTTGCAGCGCCTGAAGATCATTGACGCCCTGCCCAAAATTTTCGGCGTGCAGTCGCAGCACGCCGACCCGGTGTACCGTTACTACAGCGCGCCCAAAGACAAACGCGTTTTCGAGGCGGTCAAGGTGCGGCCTTCAGCGGCTCAGGCCGCCATGATCGGCAACCCCGTCTCCTTCCCCAGGGTCAGGGCTTTGGTAGAGGAATATACCGGCATTGCCGGGAAGGAGGCCTTCCAGGTCATGCAGGTAAGCGAACAGGCCATTATGGACGGCATGCTTCTGGCCAACCGGCACGGGCATATCTCCTGCACTCAGGGCGGGGAGTGTCTGGCCGGGCTGCTGGCGGCCAAGTCCTACGGGCTTGTCGGCGCGCAGGACTGTTGCGTGCTTGACGCAACAGCGCACGCGCTCAAGTTCATGGACTTTCAGAACATGTATTTTGAAGGAAGCTTTCCTCCGGAATTCGGCGTTGTCCCGAACCCGGCCCTGGTCAATAAACCTGAACTGCTGCTGCGCCCGGAAGAGCGCGCGGCCATGTCCGAAGAGGCCTTTGTTCTGGCGACCGCCGCAAAGATGGCGCAGCGCCTGAATCTTACGGAAAAAGGCGAAGGCTGATTCTGAACCGCTTGATCAAGCCGAGGCGCTCATGACCAAAAGCGATTTTTTGAAACTTCTGCGCAAATATTGGTATGTGGCGCTTCTTCTTGTGTTGATCGTCTGCGCCCTCGGCTATGCCATCGGCACTTCCGACAAAGATACAAAACAGCTGCTCAGTGAATATGGCTATATCGTCATTTTATTCTGGACCTTTCTCGAAGGCGAGACCGTTGTCATCATCGCGGGCGCTCTTTCACAAAAAATAGGGCTTGAGCCCTGGCTCATCGCCCTGAGCGCCTTTTGCGGCAGTTTTGCGAGCGATCAGCTCATGTTCAGCCTGGGCAAGCACAAGGGCGCGGACGCCCTGCGCTATTTTCCAAAAATAGCAAAAAATATGCATAAGGCCTCGGCCCTTTTCAAAAAATATGATATAGCTCTCATTCTCGGCTTCCGCTTTGTTTACGGCGTGCGCAACATCACGCCCATCATGTTGGGCCTGAGCGGCGTGACCCACAAGAAGTTCTTTTTCCTCAACGCCATTGGCGCGGGGGTATGGGCACTGACCTTTACCTATGGCGGGCGTCTGGCCGGGGAGGCCTTTCACAAGGTCATGGAAGACCTCGGGCACGGCATTTTGTACCTGCTGCTCGGCCTTATCGCAGCCGTCCTGCTGATCTGGTACCTGCGCGCGCGCCGCACTGTAAAAAATGCCAAGGATATCGCCGAACAATGCCGGGAGGAGGCCGGGCAGGGCATGCCGCCTTCCCCCGAGTGCCGGGAGCGTGACCTGTCCGGGCAACAGAATACTTTCCGGGATGCCGCCGCCAATACGGACAGCGCCCCAAAGGCTAAGGAGTCCTCCGATGTATCACAGCCCCTTTAAACGTTGCATCCCGCTCGCCGCCCTTTTGCTGCTTTTTGTGGCAGGCTGCACCGATGAAGCCAAAATAGACAGGGTGAAAAAGACCCTTGTTCCCGACTGCAAGGGAAAAACCATGCAGGATCTGGCCCTTGGCCTGCTGGAAGGGCCGGTCTGGGGCCTTGAAAAAAACCCGGACGGCAGAAAAAGCGCCACGCTCAGGGGAACCATTGCCGGGGACAAGCTCCCCGCCTGGGTCAAGGAACAGAAAATGATGGACATCACCTTCCGCTTTCCCCTGGACCCCAAAACCGATGCCTTTGACCCCAAAAGCCTGGGCGGCTTTCCCTCGCTTACCCAGCCTGAAGGAATTTTTCAGGCCTATACGGTCTTTGCCTGCGAGTAGCCCCTGCCGCAGGAAACTGCCAGGGCCATCCCGGTCCTGCGCGCTTTTCGTCTTTGCAGCGCAAAGACGGCCTGCGGCCCCGAACCCGGCATTCTTGCCTAGGGCGAAAGGATGAGATGACAGTGACGGCCCTGCCCCCGCCCTTTTCCCTGTGCGGCGATCCGCAAATCTTTTCCGTCAGCGCCCTGACCAAGGCCATCAAGGGCAGCCTTGAATCGGCCTTTCCCTTTGTCTGGGTGCGCGGCCAGGTTGTCAATCTCTCGCGCCCCTCTTCAGGGCATGTTTATTTTTCCCTCAAGGATGAAAGCAGCGCCCTCCCCGCTGTTTGGTTCAAAAACGGCCACCAGGAAGAAGAGCGCTTTGACCCGCTCACCGGAGAAGTCTACGAGCAGGGCCCGCGCCCGAGTCTGGCCACGCACCTTGAAAACGGACAGGAGATCGTATGCGCGGGCCGTATAGGCGTCTATGAGCCGCGAGGCGCATATCAACTAATCGTTGAGCTGGCCCAGGAAGTGGGGCTTGGTCGCCTGCACGAAGAATTCGCGCGTTTGCGGACCTCCCTTGAAGGCCTTGGCTTTTTTGCACCGGAACGCAAACGCCCCCTGCCAGAAAACCCGCAGCGCGTTGCTGTGATCACGGCCCCGCAGGGCGCAGCCATACACGATTTTCTCCGCATTGCCGAAGGCAGGGGCCTTGGCGCATCCATTCGCATCTACCCCGCGCCCGTGCAGGGGGAAGGCGCCCCCCCGGCTATTATCGCGGCCATGCGCCGTATTTGGGATGAAGGCTGGGCCGAGGTTCTGGTGCTCATACGGGGCGGCGGCTCCATTGAAGACCTGTGGGCCTTTAACGATGAGCGTCTGGCCAGGGCCGTCCATGCCTCGCCTGTCCCGGTACTTGCGGGCATCGGGCATGAGGTGGACTTCACCCTTGCGGACATGACGGCGGATCTGCGCGCGGCCACGCCCAGTCATGCGGCCCAGTTGCTCTGGACCGGGCGCGATGCGCTCCTGCGTGAATGGACCCTGCTCGCTGCCGCTCTTG
>DBDO01000116.1:12283-12618 GCA_002293605.1 Desulfovibrionaceae bacterium UBA930 | reverse complement strand
ATTTCCGCCATGCAGGCCTATGGCGCGCTGGGGTCCGACTCTGGCGGCTCCATACGGCAACCTGCCGGTCTGTGCGGCTGCGTTGGGCTCAAGCCCAGCTATGGGCGCGTTTCCCGCTACGGTGCCGTAGCTTTTGCCAGCTCCTTTGATCAGGTGGGACCGCTCGCCCGCACCGTGCAGGACTGCGCACTGCTGCTTTCCGTCATTGCGGGTCATGACCCGAGCGATGCCACCTGCGCGGATTATCCCCTGGACGACTATTGCGCGGCAGCCGAAAAGCGCGACCTTTCCGGCCTGACTCTTGGCTTGCCCGAGGAATACTGGTCCGGGGGCCT
>DBDO01000116.1:0-12203 GCA_002293605.1 Desulfovibrionaceae bacterium UBA930 | reverse complement strand
GGCTGAAGCCGGAACCAATCTGGCCCGCTTTGACGGCATGCGCTACGGTTTGCGCGCAGGAGGGCCGGATCTGGTGGAGTGCTATACCGCTTCCCGGTCCCTTGGTTTTGGCAAGGAGGTGAAAAGGCGGATTCTGCTGGGTACCTATGCCCTGTCTTCCGGCTATTATGATGCTTACTATACCAAGGCCGCTCGGGTGCGCCGTTTGATTTTGCAAGACTTTCAAGCGGCACTTGAACAATGCGATGCCTTGCTTGCACCGGCAAGCCCGCGTACCGCCTGGAAGTTCGGAACTTTTGTGGATGATCCCCTGGCCGCGTTCAAAATGGATATTCTGACCTCAAGTCTGAACCTGGCGGGTTTTCCGGGTCTGTCTCTGCCCGTGGGCCTGGGGGCCGACTCAGGGCTGCCCGTGGGCTTGCAGCTTTTTGGCCGCGCCTTTGACGAAGCAGGCATCATAGGCATTGCTGCGGCCCTAGAAGCGGCAATGCCGCGTATAGGCTTTCCGGCGGGCCTGTAGGCAGGGGAATGAGGAGGCTGTTTTTCCGGGGAGGCTCTGCCTCCCCGGACCCCTCCGGCAGGGGGCGCGACCCCCTGCACCCGCGATTTCCGGAAAACGGCGCTTTACGCCCTTTTCCGGCGATGGGGGCAAGGGGTCTCAGGCCCCTTGCGGGCTTTGGGGCAGAGCCCTCAAATGTATTGAGAAATTAAAGCAGTCTGTTGTCAATAAGGCGGGTCGCGCCAAGCCAGGCTGCGGCGGCCAGCAGCGCGCCGCGTTCTATTTTCTCGACAGGCTGCAAGCTTAGAGGATCGACAATCTCCACATAGTCAATGCGGAAGAGCGGCTCGGCAGCCAGACTCTCCTCCACGATGCGCAGCAGGCTGCGGCTGTCCCTGATCCCTGAAAGCGCTGCCTCCCCGGCTGCGTGCAGGGCCTTATTCAGCGCAGGCGCTGCCTTTCGTTCCTCCGGGCTCAGGTATTTGTTGCGCGAGCTTTTGGCCAGCCCATCGGCTTCGCGTACAATCGGGCAGCCCACTATTTCCACAGTAAAGTCAAGATCTTTGGCCATACGGCGGATGATGGCAAGCTGCTGGGCGTCTTTTTCTCCGAAATAGGCCCGGTCAGGGCTGACGATATTGAAGAACTTGCTGACAACAGTACATACGCCCTGAAAGTGCGTAGGGCGGCTTTTTCCGCACAAACCCTGTGAAAGGGCGGATACGGCGACCATGCTTTGAAAGCCCGCAGGGTACATTTCCTCCACTTCGGGGCAAAAGACCAGATCAACGCCAAGGGCCTCACAGCGCTCAAGATCATGTTCCAAATCGCGGGGATAGCGGTCCAGATCCTCTGAGGGGCCGAACTGGGCTGGGTTGACGAAAATGCTGACCACAACCCTGTCGTTTTCGTTAACGGCGCGGCGCATCAAACTTTCATGCCCCTCGTGCAAAAAGCCCATAGTGGGGGTCAGGCCGACAGAGGCCTTTTTTTCCCTCCACAAGGCGACATGATGGCGCAGTACTGCAATATTTTTTACTACTTTCATGGCTTTTTCCGTTCAGTTTTCCGTCTACCGCACCCTTTTCAGCGTTCTGGGGGGCTTGCCCTCGCGTTTCGTGATCATGGTGTCGCGGTCCTTTATTTCAAAATACATGGCTTCCCGGTGTTCTCGGGCAATCAGGACAATGCTCTGGCCTTCTTCAAAGCCCAAAGAAAATTTGTCCGATTGCGAGGTCTTGCCTTTGGAAACGGTGACGCTTTTGTTTTCTACATCGATAGTCATGAGCAGCGGCTCGGGCAGGGAGCTGTCCTCAACCCGCCATGTGCCGTGCATGCCCGCAAGCAGGCTATCCTTGACGGCTGGCGCGGCAAGCGCTGTCGAAGCGAAAAGGCAGAGTAAAAAGAAGGGGCGCAGGAAATATGTTTTCATAGGAAACTCGCAGGGGAAGAGCATAGGCGGCAAATGCCTTTGCTTGTGGTAACCGTAAGGCGGGATTTAGGCAAGCAATCCTGCGCGGTTTTGCTGCGTACAGTCATGCCGGTACAGGTAATGCCGACCGCCTGCATTGACAATATCAGGCAGGGTATGCTTTGTGTAGATTCATGAGCGAGCAAAGAATCTGGGCAAGCCTGCATCCCTTCTACGAGGACGGGGCCATTCTCGGCCGTACCGTAGCCAACCGGGAGTTTATCCGCGCCTTTTTCCGTAAGGCCGAAGCATCGGCTTTCTTTGATGCCTTTCATTTTTTTCTTCCGGTTCCGGATGACATACACAGCCTTGAAGAGCATCTCAAAAAAGACTTTCCCCGTTTGCACGCCCAGGGCAAATTCGTGCTCAGGCTGGCGCGCGAGCTTCCGGATGCCCTGGCGCATACAAACTATTACTGTTTCCACCTTTCTGATCCCTTTATCGGCTACGCCGAACTGATCAGCCTGCGCAACCGCTACAGCCGGGTGATCTTTCCCCTTACCGCGCCCACGCATTCCTTAAGTTACAGCAACTATGGGGAACGCTTCCTGCGCCATCTCTCGCCGGGCGTGAGCAGCCGGGATGCGGTTGTGGCCACCTCGCGTTGCGGGCGGGATATTGTTTCCGGAATGTACGCCATGCTGCGTCGGAATTACGGCCTTGCCGAAAATGCCTTTCCCGCTCCGGACGTTCCGATTATCCCGCTTGGCGTGAACCCGGACGCCTTTCCCTCCTTAAAAGACAGGAGCGAGGCCAAGGGCAGTTTGCGTAGCGAGAGCCGGGCCGCGCTCGGCATTCGGAAGGATCAGACGCTTTTTCTGACCTTGGCCCGCATTTCCTACCAGTCTAAGATGGATCTGCTGCCTCTTCTGCAAGCCTTCAAACGGGCGGAAAGCGAGGGTCTGCCAAAGGGCAGCTACCATTTTCTGCTGGCCGGGTGGGAGGATGAAGAGGGGGCTTTTGGCAGCGATATCGAGCGCTTTTGCGCAAATCTCGGCATCGCCCATAGCGTGGTCCGCCGCCCTGATGATGCACAGCGTAAAGCCCTGTACGCTGCTGCCGATGTTTTTGTTTCCCCTGTGGACAATATTCAGGAAACCTTTGGCCTGACCATGCTGGAGGCTGCGGCTTCCTCCCTGCCTGTCATCGCCTCTGATTTTGACGGCTACAAGGATTTGGTGCTGAATGGCGAAAGCGGCATATTGATTCCTGTTCTGGGGCCGGAGGATACTGCGGACAGCAATGTCCGGGCAGCCATGATTTCCGCGAGCGAGCAGCATTTGCGTCTGGCCCAGCAGTGCGCTGTGGACCTGAAAAGTCTGGGCCGGGCCCTGGCCAGACTGGGTACGGACAAGACCATGCGCAGGGTCATGGGGGAGGCGGGCCAAAGGCGCGCCTGCGGCTATAGCTGGAGGGGCATTGTGGAGCGCTACATGGCGCTGTGGCACGATTTGAACGCCATGCCCCTGACTGAGGAAGAAGAGAAAAGGCTGCGCCGCTCCGCGCACCCCATGCAGGTGTCCTATGACGCGCTCTTTGCCGGATATTATTCCGCAACTCTGGCAGATCCGGCGCAGCAAACGCGCCGGGTTCAATGGAGCAAACGGGGAGAGGCCATATATCGGGGCAGGGATTTTCCCGTGCTGTATGAGATTATAGGAAGCTCCCTGCCTGAAGAGACGCTGAAAAAGCTGCTTTTCACCGCCAGAAAACCCATGCCCCTGGCTGCTGCGCGGGAGATTGCGCGGCGCTTGGGCAAAGAGCATGGCGCAACAGGGGACAGCGACTTTTTGCTGCTCTGGGCACTGAAGCATGACCTGCTGGAGTTTGCGGATGAAAGCGGCGAGGCTTGAGGCTGACTGCGAGCAGTTATAGAGGATTGACGCTCTTGGAATTTTCCTTTATTCATCCCCAACACATGCGCGGCTGTAGCTCAGTCGGATAGAGCGCCAGCCTCCGGAGCTGGAGGCCGCAGGTTCGATTCCTGCCAGCCGCGCCACAAGCCTGAACGTGAACCCACGCTGAAAAGTCATGCCTGTGAGGGTATGGCTTTTTTTTATAGAGGCCTAAGCTTCTTAAGTCTTGCCATCTGCGTCTGCCAAAGGGTAGAAGTCATTTGAAAACCTTGTGGGAGGTATAGCCATGAGCGCATCTCTTGTCTGGCACGGCCATTCCAATTTTCAGATAGACAGCCCCGGATGCAGGATTTTCATTGATCCCTTTTTTACGGGCAACCCTGCGGCCAGGGTAGGATGGCAGGATGCCGCTGCCCCTGATCTTGTGCTGGTGACGCACCTGCACGGCGATCATGCGGGTGATGCCGTGGCGCTTTGCCAAAAAAACGGCGCGAAACTCGGCGCGGTTGTCGGGGCTATCGGCCCGCTCCAGGAGCAGGGCTTGCCAGCGGAGCTCTGTTTGAACGGCATAGGTTTCAATATCGGGGGCACGCTCGTTGAAAAGGGTGTTGCTGTCACCATGACCGAGGCCTTCCATACCAGCGATAGCGGCGCTCCTGTGGGCTACATCCTCACCCTGGCGGACGGCTTTACCATCTACCATGCCGGCGATACCGGCATTTTCGCCAACATGGAGCTATGGGGGGAGCTGTATTCCATTGATCTCGCCTTGCTTCCGGCGGGAGGTGTGTTTACTATGGATGGACGGCAGGCGGCCATGGCGGCCAGACTGTTGAAGGCCAAAGCAGCGCTCCCTATGCACTGGGGAACCTTTCCCGCCTTGGCGCAGGATACGGCGGAATTTGAGCGCGAGCTTGCTGTGCGCGCGCCCACCTGTCGTTTTGTGCGTATGCTTCCCGGCCAGAGACTTGACCTTCCCGGCTTTACAGTGCATTAGGGTCTGTCTTCGAATAGTTTTTGGGGGGCGCTGCCTCCCCGAACTCCTCAAAAAGACGCAAGCGAGCTGCGGACCAGGCCTGTGCTTTTGCCCGCCCTTATGCGCCTCTTTACATTCAAGCCACTATCATCTGGAATTGGGACTACAGGCATGGGTTCGCGCAATCGTCTATATTCCAGGCAAAGGACTATTATTTTTTTATGAGCATTTCTTTCGACGATCTGGGGCTTTCCCGCGAATTGCTGAAATCCGTGGAAGACATGGGCTTTGAGGAGCCTTCCCCTATACAGGCTCTTGCTATTCCTCCCCTGCTTTCCGGGCGGGATGTTGTCGGACAGGCCCAGACAGGCACCGGAAAAACCGCCGCCTTCAGCATTCCTATTCTTGAACGGGTTGACCCGCGCAACAAGGCCCCCCAGGCACTGATTTTATGCCCGACCAGAGAACTGGCCATTCAGGTCGCCGAAGAAATCGGCAAGCTTGCCGCGCGTAAACGCGGTCTTTTTGCGCTTCCTGTATATGGCGGACAGCCGATAGAGCGGCAGTTCAGGGCACTGGCCAAGGGGGCACAGATCGTTGTGGGTACGCCGGGACGGATCATGGATCACATGGAGCGGGGCACCTTGCGCCTCGACCAGGTGTTCATGGCGGTTCTGGACGAGGCGGATGAAATGCTCGATATGGGTTTTCGCGATGATATCGAAGCCATTCTTGAAAAAACGCCGGAACAGAGCCAGCGTATATTTTTCTCCGCCACCATGCCTCCGGCAATTATGGAGATGGCGAAGCGCTTTCTCAAAGACCCGGAAATTTTGAAAATTACCCAGAAACTGCTTACGGTGCCCACCATTGAGCAGATCTATTATGAAGTGCGCCCGCATCAAAAAATGGATGCCCTGTGCCGGGTGCTTGATTCCCAGGGCTTTCGCAAGGCCCTGGTCTTTTGTTCCACCAAGCGCGGGGTTGACGAAGTTACCGCGCATTTGCAAACCAGGGGTTATCAGTCCGATGGTTTGCACGGCAACCTTGCCCAGCCGCAACGCGACCGGGTTATGGGGCGTTTTCGCACCGGCGGCATCGAAATTCTGGTGGCTACCGATGTGGCGGCCAGGGGCATAGACGTTGACGATGTGGACGCGGTAATCAACTACGACATCCCGAACGATGTGGAAAATTACGTGCATCGCATCGGCCGCACCGGGCGGGCAGGGCGGGCGGGCAGCGCCTTTACCTTTGTTTCGGCCCGTGAGCATTACAAGCTGCGGGACATTATCCGCTACACCAAGGCACGCATCGTGCAAAGCCAGCTCCCGACCTTGCGTGATGTTACCAATATCCGCACCACGCGCCTTTTGGATGAAGTGCGCGCGGCCATGGAGGCCGGGGCGCTGGAGCGGTACACCGCCCTGGTGGAGCAGTTTCTTGATGATGAAAGCACCAGCATGGATATGGCCGCAGCCCTGCTCAAGCTGCTCATGCAGCGCGAGTTCGGCCAGGAACAGCAGCAGGACAGTCTGAGCCCGGCTGAAAACCAGGGCTGGAGGGAGCGCCACAGCGACAAGGTGGCCGAGCGCGTCTATGGTCGCCAGAGCAAATTTTCCGGCAAGCGCGGCCAGGGCGGCAAGGCGGAGCGTTCACCCATGCTGCGCCTCTTTTTTAATGTGGGGAGCAAAATGCATGTGGCCCCACGCGATCTTGTCGGGGCTATTGCCGGGGAGTCCGGCATCCCCGGACGCAGCATAGGGGCTATTGAAATTCATGATCGCTTCTGTTTTGTCGAAGTGCCGGAGCATCTGGCCGATGACGTTATGGCGGTCATGAACGGCAGCCAGATCCGGGGCTTCAAAGTGGCGGTGGAAAAGGCCGTTCCCAAGAGCTGACGCGCGATTAGCCCGGCTTGTGCTTTTTTCCTTTACATTATGTGCTCTGTTGATTTATCAGAACTGGTTCGGGCCATAGTGGACAGGAAACGCCGCATGGAAGGAAGAGCATGATGGAACAAAACGACTTGGAATATTTCCGCAATCTTCTTGAAGGCATGCTTGAGGAAGCCCTGAGGCAGGGCGAGATGACCCTCGAAGATATGACGGATAATAACGAGATCTGCGCTGATCCGGCTGATCGCGCTACCATGGAGTCAGACCGCGCCTTTACCCTGCGCATCCGGGATCGCGAACGCAGACTGATCAAAAAAATCCGCGCGGCCTTGCAGCGTCTGGATGACGGAACCTTCGGCATCTGTGATGAGTGCGGCGAAGATATCGGAGTGCCCCGGCTCAAGGCCCGCCCGGTCACCAAGTTGTGCATCAACTGTAAGAGCAAGCAGGAAGAAGACGAGCATTTGCGCGGCGAATAGACTGCTTTTCTGCCTTGTACAGCATATTCGGCGGCTCTGCTTGTGCAGGCCGCCTTTTTCATGGAGCCAGGTATGGATTCCCACAGCTTTCGGGTTATCGGGGGCGAGCTGCTCACGCTGCTTGAGGGCGCTCGCCTGGAAAAAATCCACGGCCCGCGCCTTGGGCTGCTGGCCTGCGTCTTTTTCGCCGGAGGAAAAAAACGGCGTTTGCTGTTGCGTTTTGAACGTCAGGACCCTCTACTCTTTTTTTCCGATACAGCCTTGGAAAATCCTGCTCGTCCCCCGGCCTGGGTGATGCGTTTGCGCAAATATTGCGGAGGCAGAAGGCTCGGGCGGGGCAGCATCGATTACGCCGGGCGGCGTCTCCTCTTTCCCGTGCATGTGCCTTCAGGCGAAGCACCGCGCTGGCTGCTGCTGGATATGGTAGACGGCCCTTCTGTCTGCATTGATCTGCCGGAAGGCTTTGCCCAGGAGCCTGCCTGGCCTGAACCGGCCCTTGTGGATGCGCTGTGCGCGACCGTCTGGCGCAAGGGAGAGACGCAAGGGCCGTGGCAGGACTATGCCGTGCTGACGCCGCTCTTGCGGGAAAGCCTGGCCGCGCTGGAAGCCCTTGAGGGCAGAGCCTTGATGGTGGACTTACAGGCCGGGGGAGGAGGGCTTTTTTTCTATGCCGATTCGTCCGGCCTGCCAACGCTGTATGCAGCCTGGCCCCTGCCTGAGGCCCTGTGCGCAAAACGGGGCATTATCCCTTGCGCCGCGCCAAAGCCAGCCTTGCAGACGGATACGCCTTTGCCTTGCCGACAAGAGGAATGCTGCCCTGCGCTCAGTGCAAGCTCCCGTATCGATGAACGGAAGTTTTTCGCCGAGTTGGGCAGGGCGGTCCATAAAGAAAGTGATATTCCCGTGCGCAAGGCGGCCAAAAAGCAGTTCCGGCTTCTGGCCAGACTGGATCAGGAGGCCTTGCGCCTGAACGCCATGCTTGCGCAGCGTGAGGATGCCGTGGCCTTGCAGGCCGAACTGTGGCGCTATGCCCCGGACGCCAGGCTGGACAGCATTGAACTTGGAGGGGGCGAAAACGGACCTTCTCGGCGCGTTGCGCTGAACTCTTTACTCAGTCTGCGCGAAAATATGGCCCGTATGTTCAAAGAGTCCTCTCGGGGCGCGCGCGGGCTGGCCATACTTGAGGCCCGCCGGGCCGAATTTTTGTCCGCGCCCCCTGAAGCCGGGCCTTCCGAAAGCACTGCTGCTGCAAAGTCCACCCCAAAAAAGGACGCTCCTGCTGATGCCGGGCCGAAGCATTTTCCGCTGGAAGAAACACAAGGCGAGGCTATTCGGAATGTGGGACGCTTTCGCTCCTCGGACGGTTTTCTCATGCTGCGCGGAAAAAACGCGCAAGGCAACCAGAGCTTGCTCAAAATAGGCAAGCCGCACGATTTATGGCTGCATGCCGAGGACGGGCCGAGCGCTCACCTTATAATCCGCTGCTCCCACGCCGCCGAAGAAGTGCCGGAGCGCAGCCTGCGCGAAGCCGCTGCGCTTGTTGCCGAAAAAAGCTGGCAGCGCCATGAGGCCAAAGCCCGAATCATGGTGGCGCAACTTGGTCAGGTGCGTGCCGTCAAGGGCGCGCACCCCGGCACGGTCAGGGTAGACAAAGTACTGTGCAGCCTAGTTGTGACGCTTGGCGGAGAGGACTAACAATTCCAGATAAAAATCAAGGCAATTTTTATCTGGAATTGGAATAAGGTATCTCTTGCCTTCAAAGGCTTGGGCCGCTAAAGCAAGAGCTTCATTTTTTCAGGAGCGTTTTATCATGAAAGCTACCTATCGGGCCCTGGGGCTGTTCTCCGGAGGGCTTGACAGCATACTGGCCATCAAACTCGTGCAGGAGCAGGGCGTCCATGTTACGGGAATACACTGCCATTCGCCCTTTTTCGGCTATCCGGACAAGCTTGCGCACTGGAGTGATCTGTACGGCGTTGACATCATGCCCCTGGATATTTCGGAAGACTTTGTGCGCATGCTGGCGCAGGGGCCGGAGCACGGCTTTGGCAGCGTGCTCAACCCCTGTGTGGACTGCAAAATTTTGATGCTGAACAAAGCCAGGGCTCTCAAGGAAGAGAGCGGGGCAAACTTCATTATTTCAGGTGAAGTGCTCGGCCAGAGGCCCATGTCGCAACGGCGCGACACGCTGAACATCATCCGGCGCGAAGCCGGGGTCAAAGACTGTCTGTTGCGTCCGCTTTCCGCAAGACATCTGGATCAGACCGAAGCGGAACGCAGCGGCATGGTGGACAGAGAGCGCCTGCTGGGCTTTTCTGGCCGGGGTCGCAAAGATCAACTGGCCCTGGCCCAGCGCATGGGCCTGGCCGAAATTCCCACGCCGGGCGGCGGCTGCCGTTTGACGGAAAAGGAAAGCGCCCGCAATTATTGGCCGGTGCTGGCGCATACACCTTCTCCTGTAGCGGCTGACTTCTTTCTGGCCAATACCGGGCGGCAGTATTGGCATATGGAAGGGGCCGAGGGAAGCTTTCGGCTCATAATCGGGCGAAGCCAGGAGGATAATACGCGCCTTCTGGAGCTTGCGGGAGAACGGGATCTGCTGCTCAAAACAAGGGATTTCCCCGGCCCTGTCGCGCTTGGCCGTTTTGGGGGAAGAGAGTGGCCTGCCGAAACAGTGCGTTCAGCTGCCGCGTTTGTAGCCTCGTACGCGGGCAAAGCTGTCCGGCACGCTGCCCAGACAGGGGAAGCCATCACCATGCGCGTGCATTCCGGCTCCCTGGATGCACCGGGAACGCTCCTCTCCGTTCTTGCCGAGCGCAGTCCGGCTCTTTTGTGGAGGGAATTCAGTTGGGAGGAGGCGAAAGAGGCGATTAAAGCCTCCGGCGCAAGAAACAATGATATATAGTGATATAAATATTAATCATTCTATATAGTTGCCATAACTTTTTTTCATTTTTTCATTCAATAATCTTTCCCTTTGGGATTCTTTGATTTTTTTCTCGGTAAAGGGCTTCCAGAGGGTGGTGATTCCGCATTTTTCCTTGCAACGCGCCGCTTTCCCGCTTGTCAACCAGACTTGTCTCTGATACACCACCCGGACCTGAAATCTCAGGAATTTTTTGTTGGTCGGAGGACACGTATGTCAACAACTTCAGAACTGGAAATGGGCTTCGATGCTGAAATCAGCTTTGAAAGCGCCCTGGAAAACTACCTGAATCCGGATTTCGGCGATCTTGAGGAAGGTTCCATCGTAAAAGGGGAGGTCGTGCGCATTGATGACGACCATATCCTCGTTGATGTGAACTTCAAGTCGGAAGGCCAGATCCCCGCAAGCGAATTTCGCGATCCGTCCGGAAACATTTCGGTTTCTGTCGGCGACAGGGTGGATGTGTATGTCGCGCGCAAGAACGAAATGGAAGGCACGATCACGCTGTCGTATGAAAGAGCCAAGCGCGTGCAGCTCTTCAACCAGCTGACGGAAGTGCAGGAAAAGAACGGCACCTGCAAGGGCACCATTCTGCGCCGCATCAAGGGCGGGTATACGGTGGATCTTGGCGGAGTCGAAGCCTTTTTGCCCGGTTCCCATGTGGACCTGCGCCCCGTGCCCGACATGGACGCCCTGGTGAATCAGGAGTTTGAATTCCGTGTTCTCAAGATCAACCCCCGTCGCAGCAACGTCATTGTTTCCCGCAGAGTGCTGCTTGAAGAAGAACGTGACTCCAAGCGTCAGGATCTGCTCGGCACCCTGGCCGAAGACCAGATGGTGCGCGGCCGGGTCAAGAACATCACCGAATACGGCGTGTTTGTGGACCTTGGCGGCCTGGACGGCCTCTTGCATATTACCGACATGTCCTGGAAGCGCATCCGCCATCCCAAGGAAATGGTCAGCATGGGCCAGGAACTGGAACTCAAGGTTCTGTCTTTTGACCGCGACAACCAGAAGGTTTCCCTCGGTCTGAAGCAGCTCGTTCCCGACCCCTGGCAGGATATCACCGCCAAGTTCCCGACCGAACTGCGGCTCTCCGGCAAGGTGACCAACCTTGTCGATTACGGCGCGTTCGTTGAGCTGGAACCCGGCGTTGAAGGTCTGGTGCATATTTCTGAAATGTCCTGGACCCGCAAGCTCCGCCATCCTTCCCAAATGGTCAAGGTGGGCGAAGAGGTTGAAGTGGTCATTCTGGGAGTGGATCAGGATAAAAAGCGCATCTCCCTCGGCATGAAGCAGGTCAAGCCCAATCCCTGGGAAGTTGTGGCCGAGAAATTCCCCGAAGGCACCGTGCTTGAAGGCGCTATCAAAAACATTACCGAATTCGGCATGTTCATCGGTATTGAAGACGGCATTGACGGCCTGATTCACGTTTCGGACATCAGCTGGACCAAGAAGATCCGCCACCCCAGCGAAGCCTACCAGGTGGGCGACATGGTGCAGGCCAAGGTGCTCACCGTTGACCAGGAAAGCGAGAAGTTCACCCTTGGCATCAAGCAACTGACGGAAGATCCCTGGTCCTATGTGCCGGATCGCTATCCCGTAGGCTCCCTGGTTGAAGGCCTGGTGACCAACATCACCGACTTTGGCGTGTTCGTGGAAGTGGAAGAAGGCATTGAGGGCCTGGTGCACGTTTCCGAGATCAGCAGCAAGAAGGTCAAGTCGCCTTCGGAAATGTTCAAGGAAGGCGTGACCATTCAGGCCAAAGTCATCCATGTTTCGGCGGAAGAGCGCCGCTTGGGCCTGTCCATCAAGCAGCTCAAGGATGACGAAGAGCGCAAGAAGCCCAAGGAATTCCGCAGCGGCTCTGAAAACGGCGGGCAAACCCTGGGCGATCTGCTCAAACAAGCCTCTGAAGACGCCCAGTCGGAAGAATAGAAATCATTGAGGGGNNATACGCCCTCTTTGCAATCCCGGCTCCTCCTTATGCTGTAAGGAGGAGCTTTTTATTTCTAAAAAAATATGGAAAATGAGGCGCTTACCTCATTACTTGTATAGGTACGGCTGAAGGAGTAGATAACGTACGGTATTTTTCGCA
>DBDO01000019.1:4124-4379 GCA_002293605.1 Desulfovibrionaceae bacterium UBA930 | reverse complement strand
CCAATTCTGATGCTCCTAAAATGTAGCTCCAGCATACACATCAGCGGATTCAAAACCAGAGAAAATAGTATAATATTTATTGGACACTTCCTGAAGTTTGTAGCCCTTGCCCTCCCGCCAGCAGACCTCGCAGGCGTCAAGTGCGGCGCGCACTGTGCCCTGTTCGTCCCGCACCAGAAAAAAACGTATGGCCCTTTCGCCGTCCTTGTAGCGGTAGTGCCGGGCCTGGCCGGGGGCCAGATCAGAAAGATCCAG
>DBDO01000019.1:0-4100 GCA_002293605.1 Desulfovibrionaceae bacterium UBA930 | reverse complement strand
GCCGGAATGGCAGAGGCGAGCAGCAGGATGCATACGAAAAAAAGCGTTTTACGCATAGGAATTTCAGGGGCTGAGGGTGTACGCCAAAAAAATCGGATGGCGCAGGTACAGATTATCTCACAGTGTTTCTCGTAAAGTCAATACAGAGGATATTTTGCACTCTACTCCAGCCAGGACGGTCTTCATGGTTTCCGCCAGCGCGGCCAGATCACGGGTGGAAAGTGTGCAGATTTTTTTGCCGAAACGGCTTTTATCCGCCGCGCATAGTTGATCGCAGTCGGCAAAGGATAAAAAATCAAGGCTTTTCATGGGCCTTGTAATTGGCGGCTTTTCGCTTTGAGGAAAAACGCGCCTGCACCCTGTCCAGGTAGTAATAATAGACCGGGGTGAGGTAGAGGGTCAAAAGCTGCGAAACTACCAAGCCGCCTACCACGGCAAGTCCGAGGGGCTGGCGAGCCTCCGCGCCTGCCCCGTGCCCCACGGCAATGGGCAGGGTGCCCATCAGCGCGGCCATGGTGGTCATCATGATTGGCCGAAAGCGTACCAGAGCCCCCTGCACAATGGAATCTTCCGCGCTCATGCCCTGCTCGCGCTGCGCTACCAGCGCGAAATCAATCATCATAATGGCGTTTTTCTTGACAATGCCGATCAGCATGATAATGCCCACAAAGCCGTAAATATCCAGATCTTTGCCGAAAAGAAGCAGGGTGGCCAACGCGCCTACGCCTGCCGAGGGCAGGCCGGAAAGAATGGTCAGGGGATGAATGAAGCTTTCGTACAAAATGCCCAGCACGATGTAGATAACCGCGATGGACATGGCCAGCAGCAGCCAGAGGTTGGAAAAGGACGACTGAAAGGCCTGGGCCGTGCCTTGAAAGCTGGTGCTGATGCTGTCGGACAGGGTTTCGGCGGCTAGGCGTTGCACCTCGGCCACAGCATTGCCGAGCGACACGCCTTCGCGCAGGTCAAAGGAGATGGTTACCGAGGGCATCTGGCCCTGGTGGTTGACCACCATAGGCCCGACCCCGGTGCTCACCTCGACCAGGGTGGACAGGGGGGCCAGTTGCCCGGAAGGCGTGCGCACATGGAGCAGTTCCAAGGTGCGCGGCTGATCGCGAAATTCCGGCCTCAGCTCCAAAATGACCTGATAATCATTGGTAGGCGCAAGGATCGTTGATACCTCCCGCGTGCCGTAGGCCAGGGACAGGGCCTCTTCAATGGCCCCGGCCGTGATGCCCAGGGCCGAGGCCTTGTCGCGCAGAATTTTGACTCGCACCTCCGGGTTGGAGAGCAGCAGATCCGTGGCCACGTTTTGCAAATCGGGCAGGGCGCGAACCTTTTCCAGCAAAAGGTTCGATTGCTCGTACAAGAGCGCTATATCTGGGCTTTGCATGGTAAACTGATACAGGCTCTTGGTGGCCGCGCCGCCAATGCGGATGGGCGGCGGAAGCGAGGCGTAAGTGCGTATGCCCGGCACCCTGGCAAAATCCTTGCGCAGTTCCTGCAAGAGCACGGAGGCGTGCGCCCGCTCGGCCCGGCTGACCAGGGTCAGGGCGAGAAAGCCCTCGTGCGTGTAGTTCACCCCGCCGCCCCCGCCGATGACCGACATGTAGCGCTGCACATAGGGCTTATCCTTGACAATGGCCACCAGTTGATCCTGATGCGCCTGCATGTTCTTCAGCGAATTACCCTGCTGGGACTCGGTGCGAATGAAGATTTGCCCGTTGTCCTCGGTGGGCAAAAAACCCTTGGGCGCGGCCACGAACAGCCATGCGGTGAGGCCTACAATGCCGAAAGAAAAGACCAGACAGGCAAAGCGGTGGCGCATCACCGCACGCAGGCTGCGCTCGTAAAAGCGCACGGCCGCGTCAAAGGCCCGCTCGCTCATACCATACAACCCTTCCTGCCGCTTGCCGTGCTCCGTGGTTTTGATAAAACGGCTGCACATCATCGGGGTCAGGGTCAGGGAAACAAAGCCCGAGAACAGAATGGACACCGCGATGGTTACCGCGAATTCATAGAAGAGCCGCCCCACTACCCCGCCCATAAAGAGCACCGGAATAAATACCGCCACCAGCGAGATGGTCATGGATAAAATGGTGAAGCCCACCTCGGCTGAACCGTCAAAGGCCGCTGTCAGGCGGTCCTTACCCATTTCCATGTGCCGGACGATGTTCTCCAGCATGACCACGGCATCGTCCACCACAAAGCCGATGGAGAGCGTGAGCGCCATGAGCGAAAGGTTGTTCAGGGAAAAACCCAGCATGTACATGACCGCAAAGGCCCCGACAATGGAGAGCGGCACGGCCAGACTGGGGATGACCGTGGCCGACAGATTGCGCAAAAAGAGAAAAATCACCAGGGTCACCAGGCAGATGGTGAGCAGCATGGTGAACTGCACATCGGTCACGGAGTCGCGAATGCTCTCGGAACGGTCATAGAGCGTTTCAAAACGGATGGAACCCGGCACTTGTTTGCGCAGCTCGGGCAGCACCGCCTTGATGCGGTCCACCAGTTCCACGGTATTGGCACCGGGCTGGCGCTCTATAGCCAGGGTAAAGGCGCGTTTACTGTTGTACCAGTTCGCCCGACGGTCGTTCTCCACGCTGTCGATAACCCTGGATATCTCTGCAAGGCGCACCGGCGCGCCGCCCCGCCAGGCCACAATAAGCGGTTTATAATCTTCGGCTCGGTACAGCCCGCCCGAACTTTGCACAGTGTATTCGCGTACCTGCCCGGTAAGCTGGCCTACAGGCAGGTTGGAATTGCCCTGATCCAAAGCCCCGGCAATCTCGTCAATGCCAATGCCGCGCGCGGCCACGGCCTCGGGGTCCACCTGCACCCGCACCGCGTATTTCTGCGATCCGTAGACCTGCACCTGGGAAACGCCGGTGATCATAGAAATACGCTGGGCCACAAGATTTTCCGCGTATTCGTTGACATCCGAAAGGCGCATGGTCTCCGAATACATGGCCAGGTAGAATACCGGCATATCCGCCGGGTTCACCTTGCGAAAGCTCGGCGGCGTGGGAAGATCCGCAGGCAGGCGGCGCATGGCTGTGGAAATGGCCGTCTGTACGTCCAGGGCCGCCGCATCGATATCCCGCTCCAGCGCGAACTGCAAGGTAATGCGCGTATTGCCGAGATTGCTGGCCGAGAGCATCGAATCCAGGCCCGCAATGGTCGAAAACTGCTTTTCCAAAGGCGTGGCCACAGAGGCCGCCATAGTTTCGGGACTGGCCCCCGGATAGCTGACCTGCACCTGAATGGTGGGAAAGTCCACCGTAGGCAGCGCCGCCGTGGGCAAAAGACGATAGCCCAGAATACCGGCCAGCATGATGCCCGCCATCACCAGGGTCGTCGCTACCGGACGACGGATGAAAAGTGCCGATATGTTCATGGCCTGTCTGCTGGTTTTGATGCAGGTATATACCTCCGGGGTGCAGGAGCTCTGCCCCTGCACCCCGCAAGGGGCGATTGCCCCTTCTTGCCCCCTTTATTTTCTCTCACCCATATCCATAACCAAGGCCCCCGGCGAAAGGCCGAGCTGCCCTTCGGTCACAATCAGATCCCCGGCAGAGACGCCTTTGCTGATGACTTCAAAGCCCTCGGGGCCGGGTTCGGCGGTAATACTGACCGGGCTCACCCGGTACAGTCCTTCTTTACCTGAGGGGTCGGGCGCGGCCATATACAGGTAAGGGCCGGACAGGCCTTCCTGTATGGCCTTGTCCGGGGTAAGCACGGCGTCTTTGAACGTGGCCGTGACCAGGCTCACGCGCACGAACTGGCCGGGCCAGAGGCGGTTGTCTTCATTGGGAAAAAGAGCGTGCAGGCGGATGCTGCCGGTGCTTCTATCCACCTCGTTGTTGACTGCCGTAACCCGGCCCATGATGATGGGGCCGTTGTCGCCCTCGGGCAGAACGCCCACTTCCAGGGGACCGGCCCGGGTCAACTGGAGGATGGAGGGCAGGTGCCGCTCGGCCACGGTAAAGCGCACTTCAGCCGGGCGCAGGGAGTTGATCACCACCAGGGTGCGCTCGTCATTGGCCTTGATTACATTGCCGAGGCGTACCAGGATATCCCCGAGCTTGCCGGAAACC
>DBDO01000188.1:16931-20163 GCA_002293605.1 Desulfovibrionaceae bacterium UBA930 | reverse complement strand
GTTGGGCTGGCCGGTAAGGGACAGGGGCGAGGCGCCGGGGCGACCGATCTGGCCGGTGATCAGGTGCAGGTTGTGAATCAGGTTGTTGGCCCACACGCCCTTGGAGCGCTGGTTGATACCCATGCACCAGAGGGTAAGGGTGTTGGGGGATTCGGCGAACATTCTCGCCACCTTGACCACGGTATCTGCGGGAATGCCGGTGATTTCCTCCACCTTCTGGGGCGTGTAGTCGGCCAGAAAGGCTTTGTACTCGTCAATGCTACAGACTTCGCCTTTGTTATTTTTAAAGACGACCTGCTTGTCCATGAAGCGGTAGTTGTCCAGCTCTTCTTTAAAGATGACATGGGCCATGCCGTTGAGCAGGGCGAGATCCGTGCCTGGTTTGAAGAAGATATGCATGTCGGCAATAAGCGAGGTGTTGGTGCGCCTCGGGTCGGCCACGATAATCTTCACGTCCGGCGAGCTTTCCTTGCGCTGCGCGATGCGGCGGAACAGCACCGGGTGGGCCTCGGAGGTGTTCGAGCCTATGATGAAGAAGCAGGTAGCGCTGTCCATGTCATTATAGGTGCCCATGGGCTCGTCTTTGCCGTAGCTGGTCAGATAGCCGGCAACGGCGGAGGCCATGCACAGGCGCGGGTTGCCGTCCACATTGTTGGAGCGGAAACCCGCCTTCCATATTTTGTTGGCAAGGTAGGATTCTTCCGTGAGCGCCTGACCGGAACCGTAATAGGCGATCGCCTGGGGACCATCGCTTTTAACCACATCGCTGAAGCGTTTGGCCGCGAAGTTCAGGGCCTCGTCCCAGCTAACCTTTTCCAGGGGGCTGCTTTTGCCGCCCTTGCGGATCATGGGCTCGGTGATGCGGTCTTTGGCGTAGATGACCGGAATGAGCATGGCCCCCTTGAGACAGAGAAAGCCCTGGTTGTGGTTGTTCGGGTCGCCCTTAATAGCAACGGCCTTGTCGCCCTTGACGCCGACAAGCACGCCGCAGCCGGTGCCGCAGTAGCGGCATACGCCTTTCACCCATTTATCAGCGGCGATTTCTTCCGCAGCCAGGCAGGGAGCGCCAATGGCTGAGAGCGCTATGGCGGCGGAAGCGCCTTTTAAAAACTCTCGTCTTGAAATCGTCATGTCTCGCTCCTTAGAAGCTAGTTTTGTCCGAGGGCTTTTTGGTTTCATACGCGGCTCTGTGCATGGGATTCTGGTGATTGGGATGGCAGGAGTCGCAATCTTTCAGTTCACCGTATTTCGCCGTCATGCGGTTGATCGCCGGTTCGTGGCATTGAACGCAGATGCGCGTGGAACTCGGCTTGGCTGCAAAGGGTATGGAACCCTTGCCATCCGGCTCGCCGTGACAGACCACGCATTTGACCAGCATGACGCCGTGTTTCGAATCCTGCCAGTCCTGGGTGATCTTGCCTGTAGATTTTACATGGCAGGTCACGCAGTCCTGACTCTGTTCCGGGGCTGTCAGGTGCTTTGCGGCTTCACAACGCACTTTGGGAAAGGCCACGGAAATGTACAGGAAAAAACCTATGACACAGAGAGCCGCCGCAGCAAGGGCGATAAGCAGATATTTCCTGGTAGCAGTCATCAGCGAAGTGCCTCCTGATTCTGAATCCTTGCGGTAAACGCCTTGTTCACGTTGAGTCTGCGGTCAAATCCGGGCAAATGCGCCATATTGATGTGACATCCGGCGCAATTGCTCTTGGTATTGCCGTTCTTGTTCAAATAGGCGTCGTGGGAGAGTTTGCCTATGTCGGAAATGGGCTGTTCTCCCTTGGCATCCTTATAAAGGTCTTCATGGCAGTTCAGACAGTTGGCATCGTCAATGAAACGCCTGGCGACCGCTTGCAGCTCAACGCGCTTGAGATCGCCGGGGCCGGGGGAGAATACGGTATGCACAAAGAGATCCTTGATGCCGGAATAGGTTTTCACGGCAAGGTATCTCGGACCGAATCCGGCCGGGATATGGCACTGCCCGCAAGAAATGGCTTTGCCGTCCTTGTCTTTGGCATGGGCCGAAAACCGAAGTTCATCCTCATAGGGTTGCATTTCATGACAAGACAGGCAGAACTGTGTTGTCGAGGTCGCATGAAGAGCATAGGCGGAGGCGCCGCATAAGGCTATGCCGAGACAGAGCGCAATGGCGACCAAACGATAGTGAGTTCCTTTTTTATCCATATATTCCACCTGTTGTCTGTGTGTAGTGCCGCTACGAAGGCTTTATTCCGAAAAGCTTTCGCAAGCAGCGCGTGCCGTTGCCAAATATAAAAAAATGAGATACCTGCAAGAGGGAATATCCTTCTTGTCGGAACCAGGCCTGATGCGACCCCAAGACGCTTTACGCCGTTGTACATTGGGAGAATAGAGAAAGACGGAATAAAGAAAGCGTGCCGCACAATACAAAACGGAACAGACCGCTTACGCGGGCCGAGTCTGGGGCGCTTTTCCTTCTTCCTCCTTGGGATCCTGCAATCCGATAGCCGCTTCGTGCGGTGGCAGGCCAAAAGGTAGTAAATGGTCTTCAGGGACTAATGAGATCGACTTCTCATTAGTAACGATAATAAAAGAGACTGCGTAGTGAAGTCAAGCAAAATCAGGGCACGCCAGGATAAGCCGTGGAAGCGGGGCAAGGGGTTTGCTGTAAAAAAAGTAAAGGTATCTTAGTGTGATAGATGTAAAATCATGGATGAGTGAGGCTGTTGCACGCCTTCAAGAATGTTTCGGTTCACGGCTGCTCTTCGTTGGCCTGCAAGGCAGCTACCGGCGAGGAGAAGCGAGGGAGGACAGCGATATTGACATCCTGACTATTGTGGACAGCTTGGATGTGGCGGATCTCGCCGCCTATCGCAAGGCGCTGCGCTCGCTTCCGGAGGGGGAAAAAGCCTGCGGCTTTACCTGCGGGCGGGAGGAATTGCTCGCATGGCCGCCCTTCGAGCTCTTTCAGTTCGCGCAGGACACTGACGCCTGGCTCGGTGACCTTGCCCCGCTCCTGCCGCCTGTCACGCGGCAGGATAGCATTACCGGAGCCAGGGTGGCGGTGTCCGGCCTGCATCACTACACCGCCTATCTGTATGTTTCCGGCGATGAGGCGATGCGCGCGGATGATCTGAAAGGAGTGTACAAGGGCTTCTTTTTCGCCATGCAGATTGTGCAGTATCTGAGAAACGGCGTATACGCGCGAACGAAAAAAGAGCTGCTGTCCATGCTTTCCGGTAACGAAGCGGAA
>DBDO01000188.1:8555-16856 GCA_002293605.1 Desulfovibrionaceae bacterium UBA930 | reverse complement strand
CTTGTCTCAGGCCGAAGGATTTTAGCATGAAACGCACATTGCTGTCTCTCCAAGAGAGTGCCCCTTCGCCCGCTCAAAGGCACACAGCGGAGGGCAGCGCATACTCTGGCGTCAGACCGGGCGAACATTCTCCGCCCGTATAGCGCGACAGCACTTTTGCGGGAACTGTGGCAAGATCCACAACCATCAGCGCATCCAGTGTGCCGAAGGCACCGTCTTCATGGAAGGCGGCGATGCGCCCGCCCAGTTGCAGATAATGCTTGAAAAGCACGGGCAGACTTTTTCCGCCTTCCAGTCCTTTGACCGCGCGGTTGAGCAGCTTGTACTCCAAACCTCGCGCATGGGGCTCATTGGGGCCGGAAAATAGCGCCGGGGAACGGCGTCCCTTGACAAGACAGGCCAGTTCCGGCGCGAAGTGGCGCTCCTTAAGGCAACGCCGCAGCATGAGCCGCGATTCAGACATATAGTCAAGCCCGATGCTGCACGCCCCGAACAGTGTGTTGACACCGCTGTTACGCGCAAGCCGGGCGATGCCTTTCCAGAGAAGGAGGAGCGGTGCATAATCCCGCTGGTACTCCTTGGTCACAAAGGCCCGTCCCAATTCCATGGACAGGCCACATAGCCCGAAAAATCCGGGCTTGAAGCGGAAAAGGGATGCGGTGTACAGCTTTTTTTCCGCCTCCCGCGCGTGTTCAGGGAGAAAGACACGTACCCGGTAGCTCCCGGTGATGCGTTCCGCATCCTTATCCCAAAGGACAAGATGGGTGTAGTGCGGATCAAAGCGGTCACTATCCAAGGCCTTGCCGCTCCCCTCCCGTGCGGCCCGGAAGGTTTTTTCACGCAAGCGGCCTATTTCATGAAGAATATGCGGCGCATCGCCGCCTTGGACGGGAAAGACCTGGAAGTTTTTTTCTTCCACCAGAATTTGGGGGCCTAAGGTCTTGATTTCGCTCCGTAGGGCTTCCCTGTCTTCCGGTTCGGCCACAGCAACGGGCCAGGCTTTGGCATCAGGGCTGTGTCTGCGGCCCAGGGCATAACAACGGGCCCGGATATACGCGGTGCGACCGGCATCATCCGCGAGCGCGGAAAGAACATCCTGCTCCAGAACCTTGCCCACGCAAAGCTGCACATCACGCCCGCGCATGCGCCATAACTCGCGCGGCAGCAACATGGTACGCAACAGGGAATGCATGTACCCGGCGGCCTGAAACAGCAGGCTGTTGCGCCCCGCGAAATACAAAGGCATCACAGCTGTTTCGGGTACCCTGGCCAGACGCCCGATAAGGGGATTCCATTCCGGATCCGTGACGCAATGGTGCCGCGCGTGCCAGTGCGAGACCACACCAGCCGGGAAAAGGGCCAGGGCTCCACCGCTTTCAAGATGGCGCAGCGCGGCGCGCAGACCGGAAACATTGCCCGCGTCCCCTTTGTTGCTGCCAAGAACATCCACGGGAATAATCAGCTTCTGGAATTCCGGTATACGGCACAGGATGTGGTTGGCGAGAATTTTCAGATCCGGTCTGATCGTGGCGCACAATGCCGCGAGAATGAGCCCTTCCAGCGCGCCGAAAGGATGGTTCGCCGCCAGCAGCAGCGGCCCGGAAGCAGGCAGTTTTTCCAGCGGCTCTCCCTGCGTTTGTACACGGACGGCGAGCGCCTCCAGGGCATGAAGGGCAAACTCGGCGGGATTCGCGGTCAGCGGCAGCCGCCGGTATCGTTCCAGAATGGGGGCAAGCCCCAGAATGCGGTTCAAAAACTGTTTTTCGAAACATGATGCTGACCATTCTCGCGCTTCTACAACAGGAGAAGTACCCGGGGATGTGATAAAGGATGCGGTATTCATCAGGCCTCCTATGCATACTGCGCGATGGTGCTGTCCGCGTTATGCCGGAATGGCAGCCCTTGTTGCTCTTCTTCCCAATCCGTCTGACAGGCGGCGCAGCGCAGGGCATCAGGAATGGCCGCCAGGCGTTGCGGGGAAATTGCCTCACCGCAGTCCGCAAGCTCAATTTTGCCTGCAATCGGGTATTTTGCAAAACAGGGAAAGGTGCTTTCTCCAGATGAATCCGCAGGAAGTATCTATGAAACACTGCGTCTCAACCCTACTATTACAGAATTTTCCTTTGTTTATAATGATAGTGCTATAGCTCTTATGACAAGAACATCTATGAATGAAATATTCGGTGGAAAATACGGCTATAGTCTTCATCCTAAGCATGTAGCTCGCTTGCCTTGGCAAAATATCCCATACTTGACAAGTCAGCCCCGGCTTTTTACAAGACGGCACCCGCCCGCGTTCTGTTCCGGGGGCATGACGGCTTTGTCAGGCGGCTCAGGTTGCCGCCTTTTTCCGGGCTTTCCCGGTCACCTTCATACGGAGTATGTATGAGGTTTCTGCCTTGGCAAAAAAACGTACCCTGCAACGGTGGAGCTGCGAAGACTCCGCCGAACTTTACGGCATTCGCAACTGGGGTGCCGGATATTTTGACATCTCGCCCGAAGGAGATGTAGTCGTCCGCCCCTTTGGCGGAAAAAATCCCGTTGCCGTTAGCATTCCCGCCATCATTCAAGGCATGCGCGACCGGGGCCTGGACATGCCGGTGCTCCTGCGCATTGAAAACATTCTCGATTCCCAGATTACCACCCTCCACGAGAGCTTCCGTAAGGCCATCAAAACTCTGGGCTACCAGGGCGACTACCGCGGCGTATTTCCCATCAAGGTGAATCAGCAGCAGCAGGTGGTGGAAGCCATCGCCCGCTTTGGCTCCCGCTACCATCACGGCATGGAGGTGGGCAGCAAGGCCGAGCTGTTCGCGGCCCTGTCGCAGCTCCGGGACGAAAAGGCCTGCCTTGTCTGCAACGGTTACAAGGACGAGGAGTTCATCGATCTTGGCCTGTACGCCCTGCAAATGGGCTTTCTCTGTTTTTTCGTGGTGGAGATGCCGAGTGAGCTGGACCTCATTCTGGAGCGTTCCGAGCGCATGGGCGTAAAACCTCTCATCGGGGTGCGTGCCAAGCTGGCCAGCAAGGCGGGCGGACACTGGACCGATTCCGGCGGCGAGCGCTCCACCTTCGGCCTGACCACCACCCAGATGGTGGATGTGGTGGACAAGCTGCGCGAGAAGGACATGCTCGACTGCTTCCGCCTGCTGCACTACCACCTGGGCTCGCAGGTACCCAACATTCGGGACATCCGCCTTGCGGTGATGGAAGCCTCGCGCGTCTATGCCGGTCTGGTAAAGGAAGGCGCGGCCATGGGCTTTTTGGATCTCGGGGGCGGTCTGGCCGTGGACTACGATGGTTCGCGCACCAACTTCGTCTCCAGCCGCAACTACACGCTGGATGAGTACTGCACGGATGTGGTGGAAGCGGTTATGAGCATTCTGGATGAAGACAGACTGCCCCACCCGAGCATCATCACCGAGTCCGGGCGGGCCACGGTGGCCTACTATTCCGTGCTGCTCTTCAATATTCTGGATGTCAGCCGCATTGAGAACCAGGGCTCGCCCCTGTCCGAGCTGGAAGAGCTGGCCCTGCCCGAGGACGCGCCCGAGGCCACGCGCAACCTGCTGCAAACCCTGAACGGGCTGACCCTGCGCAACCTCCAGGAATGCTACAACGATGCTATTTATTACCGCGATGAGATCCGCCAGCAGTTTCTGCACGGCAAGGTCACCTTGCGTGAGCGTACCCTGGCCGAGCGTCTGTTCTGGGTCATCATCAAGCTCATTGCCCAGGAAAAGGGCAAGCTGCCGCACAGCCCCAAGGATCTGGCCGAGATCGACATGGCTCTGGCCGACATTTATTACGGCAACTTCAGCGTGTTNNTCCCTGCCGGACTCCTGGGCCATCGGGCAGCTCTTCCCGGTCATGCCCGTACACCGGCTGTGCGAGGTGCCCACGCGCCAGGCCATCCTGTCTGACATTACCTGCGACAGCGATGGTCGCATCGATCACTTCATCGATGCCAGCCAGGGGGTGAAAAATACCCTGGACGTGCATCCTCTCAGAGAAGGCGAAGAGTATTACCTTGGCGCGTTCCTGGTGGGTGCCTATCAGGAGACCCTTGGCGACCTGCACAATCTGCTGGGTGATACCAATGTGGTTTCGGTGCGCATTCTGGAAGACGGCGGTTTTGAGTTTGTGCGCGAATTGCGCGGCGACTCCGTGGCTGATATTCTGAGTTACGTGGAATATGATCCGCGCCGCATTCTGGAAGGTATACGCAAAGTGGCGGAAAAATCCGTGCGCGATGGTCACATCAAGGCGGCGGACCGTTACCGCATCATGCAGGCCTTCGAAGACGGGTTGCGCGGTTATACCTACTTTGAACGCTGAGATTGTTCACCCTCCCTTTAAGGAGTATATCATGAAAAAAGTTCTTATCATTGGCGCGGGCGGTGTTGGCGGCGTTGTGGCCCACAAGTGCGCGCAGGTACCCGAAGTTTTCGGCGAAATTATGCTGGCCAGCCGCACCAAATCGCGTTGTGATGCCATTGCGGCCCAGATAGGGAGATCCATCCGGACAGCTCAGGTGGACGCGGACAATGTGCCCGAGCTGGTGTCGCTGATCAAGGGCTTTACACCGGATATCGTGGTGAACGTGGCCCTGCCTTACCAGGATCTGCACATCATGGACGCCTGCCTGGAGACGGGGGTGGACTACCTGGACACGGCCAACTACGAGCCCCTGGATGAAGCCAAATTCGAGTACAAATGGCAGTGGGCTTACCAGGAACGCTTCAGGGAAAAGGGCCTTATGGCGCTGCTCGGGTCCGGCTTTGACCCCGGCGTGACGAACGTCTTTTGCGCTTATGCCCAGAAGCACCACTTTGACGAGATCCATCAGCTGGACATTATTGACTGCAACGCGGGCGACCACGGCAAGCCCTTTGCCACCAACTTCAATCCGGAGATCAATATCCGTGAGGTAACGGCAAGGGGGCGGTACTGGGAGCGCGGCGAGTGGGTGGAAACCGACCCGCTGTCCTGGTCCATGAGCTTTGATTTTCCGGACGGCATCGGCAAAAAGAAGTGCTTTCTCCTCTACCATGAGGAGCTCGAGTCCCTGGTGCGGAATTTGAAGGGCATTCGGCGCGCCCGCTTCTGGATGACCTTCTCGGATAACTATTTGAATCATCTGAAGGTACTGGAAAACGTGGGCATGACCCGCATTGACGAAGTGGATTTTCAGGGGCGGAAGATAGTGCCCATCCAGTTCCTCAAGGCCCTGTTGCCCGACCCTGCCTCCCTCGGTCCCTTGACCAAGGGTAAAACCTGCATCGGTTGCCTGATGAAGGGTGTGAAAAACGGCAAGGAGCGCAGCTATTATATCTACAACATTTGCGATCACGAGGCTTCCTACCGGGAAGTGCAGTCCCAGGCCATCAGTTACACCACGGGCGTGCCCGCCATGATCGGCGCGAAAATGATGCTTACCGGCGACTGGAAACAACCCGGCGTGTGGAATATGGAACAGCTCGATCCCGATCCTTTCATGGCTGCTCTGAATATCCATGGGCTGCCCTGGGTGGAGGAATTCCGGTAGAAACCGCCCCTCTGACGATACCATCCAAAAAATACGCAACCCCCACTCTCACAGGAAAGGAGGCCCCACATGAAGCGACGCGATTTTCTAAAGTGGCAGATGCAGGGCGCCTTGCTGTATGCGGCAAGCGGGCCGGCCATGGCCTTTGCCGGGAACGTGACGGAAGGCGCGCCCGATGTGGTGATCGCCAAAGGAGCGCCCGCTGCCGCGACGCGTGCCGCGGTGCGGAAGCTTGGCGGTATGGAGCGCTTCGTCAAACCCGGACAGAAGGTCGTCATCAAACCCAACATGAGCTTTGCCAAGGGCGTGGACAGCGCCACCACCACCCACCCCGAGGTGGTGCGCGAAGTGTTGGCGATGTGTAAGGAAGCCGGCGCCGGACGGGTGCGGGTGCTGGATCACTCCCTGCAGGATGCCGGGGATTCCCTGAAAAATTCCGGTATTCTGGATGCCTGCGACTCCATTGAGCAGGGCATATGCCGCCATCTGCTGGAACCCGGTTTTTATCAGGACGCGTCCTTTGACGCGGGAGTCGAGATGAAAAGTAACGCGGTGATGCGCGACGTGCTTGAAGCGGACGTCATCATTGCCGTTCCTGTGGCCAAAAGTCACGGTTCCGCCGGGGTGAGTCTCGCCCTCAAGGGGCAGATGGGGCTCATACTGGACAGACGGGTCATGCATTCCCGCTATTCCCTGGATGGCTCCATCGTGGATCTGAACACCCGGCTCAAGCCCCACCTGACGGTCATTGACGCCACCCGCGTGCTGACCACGGGAGGGCCCGGCGGGCCCGGCGTCATCATCACCCCCGGCGAGGTTATCGCCTCGGCTGACCCGGTGTCCGCTGACGCCACAGCCGTGGCCTCCTACGAATGGTATGGACGCAAATTCAGGCCGCGTCAGGTGAACTACCTGCGCCTTGCCCACGAGCGGGGACTGGGCCGCATTGATATCGAGAATCTGCGCACCGAAAGAATGACGGTATGAGCCGCCGCCCGCAGGATCCCCCCCGGAAAAGGCTGAACAGGACAGCCTCCGGGCAGCGCGGCTCACACGGAAAGAATCGACGTTTCCAGCGCCTCATACAGGGAGCAAGCCTGATCCTTTTTCTCTGGCTGCTCCTGACAGCGGCAACGCCGGGGGGTATCCCGCCGGATCTCTTTTTGCGCCTTGACCCCCTGGTCGCTGTTGCCGTCCCCCTTGCCGCGCGGCACTGGTTCTTCACCCTGCTGCCGGGACTCGCGATCATCCTGCTTGCCGTTGTGTGCGGCAGGATCTTTTGCGGCTATCTCTGCCCCATGGGCGCAACCCTTGATCTCGTCCGGGCCGTCACTGTCCGGGCCAAAAGAACCGCCACCGCCCTGCCTCCAGCCCTGCGGCACGTCAAATATCTCATCCTCGCGGGCGTGGCCGGAGCCGCCGTGGTCGGGCTCAACCTCAGCTTCTGGGTCGCGCCCATTCCTCTGGTCACCCGCCTGTACACCCTCATCGTTCATCCCCTGCTGCTGCTCGCCGGGAATACGGGCCTCGATCTGGGACGTCCTGTCTTCAATACCCTGGATGTTCCCGCCCTGAGCTACCTGAGCCTGGAACCGCGCCGCTTCGCCACCGCATACTTTGTGGCGGGCTTTTTCCTTCTGCTCTTTTTGCTTGAGCGCATACGCCCGCGTTTCTGGTGCCGGTACCTGTGCCCTGCGGGAGCCCTGCTGGCCCTGTGTTCCTTCCGCCCCCCGCTGCTGCGCAGACAACTGAGCGGCTGCGTGTCCTGCGGCCTCTGCCGTTCCTCATGCCCCGCAGGTATTCTGGATGAAGAAGGAAACGCCCTCAGTCACGGCGAATGTCTCGTCTGCCGAACCTGCGCCGACGTATGCCCTCAAGGGGCCATCCGCTTCGGGCCGTCCGCGCCGTCAGAGCAGGAAAAAACCGCTCTCTCCCCAGATTCCCCCCTTCCCTCGCGCCGCGCCTTTCTCACCGCTGCCGGAGCGGGCATAGGTCTGGCCGCCCTGGAATTTTCCTCCCTCCATTCCCTTGCGCTGCCCCGTCCGCGCGGTCTCATCCGGGATGAAGCAAACATCCGCCCTCCCGGCGCTGTGCCGGAAGCGGATTTTCTGGATCGCTGTCTGCGTTGCGGCATGTGTATGCGTGTCTGCCCCACCAATGCCCTGCAACCGGCATGGCTGCTCTCCGGAGCAAGCGGCATGTTCAGCCCCGTGCTTACGCCCAGGGTCGGCCCCTGCGAGCCGGAATGCGCCGCCTGCGGCGCGGTATGCCCGAGCGAGGCCCTGCTCCCCCTGCCCCTTGCGGAAAAGCAGCAAGCCAAAATAGGCACTGCCGTGGTGCAGCCGGACCTGTGCCTGGCCTGGGCCGAAGGCCATAGCTGCGTGGTCTGTCAGGAGGTCTGTCCCTATGGGGCCATTGCCCTGGAACAAAAAAATGGGGCAAAAGTCCCCGCGCCCGTGGTCAAATCCCGGCAATGCTTCGGCTGCGGTTACTGCGAGCGCCACTGCCCCGTGTTCATCCCCGCCATTACAGTACAGCCGCTGAACGCCCTGCGCCTGAACCAGCCCGGCTACCGGGAAAAAGCCCAGGCCGCAGGACTTGACATAAAAACAGTGGCCGAGCGGCAGTCAATAGCCCCGCCCCCCGATGCCCTGCCTGAAGGCAGCCTGCCGCCCGGATTTTCCGAATGATATCGGAGAGGATGTTGACAACATTCTTGAGAGGGCTCTGCCCTCTGGCGGAGAGGTACGAAG
>DBDO01000188.1:8148-8464 GCA_002293605.1 Desulfovibrionaceae bacterium UBA930 | reverse complement strand
CTGAAATAGCCCTTCCACATCTCCCGCAGCAACACTTCGTCTTCCGCCAGAAGAGATTCATCCAGTCTGCCCCGATTCCGGACGAGTTCTTGCGCAGCCTCCTCTTCCAGAAATACTTCCCGGATACTGCCCTTTTCATGGTAAAAGCCATACTGCCGCTTAAGATCGTATAAGGCCCAGCGCTCGTTTGCAAAACGCTCGGCAAAGTGGGCCAGCAAAAGGCGCAGCACATCGTGCCGGGGAGACAGGGCCGCGAAATAGACGCCCTCGGCGTTTTTTTGAAAGCGGACGAATCCTTCCAGCCTGTGCGCCTCTT
>DBDO01000188.1:7919-8092 GCA_002293605.1 Desulfovibrionaceae bacterium UBA930 | reverse complement strand
AAAGATCGCCATGTCCGCGCCCTGCTCCTCGGACAGCCAGGCCAGCATAAGGCCGCGCAGGGCCTTAGGGGACAGCATCTTGGCCAGGCCGCTGGCCACGCGCCCGGCTTTTTCCGCGCTGAAACCCACCTTGTGCTCCGCCGCGGCGCACAGGGGCGGGATATCCCCGCAGG
>DBDO01000188.1:6555-7743 GCA_002293605.1 Desulfovibrionaceae bacterium UBA930 | reverse complement strand
AAATCAAGGCAATTTTTATCTGAATTGGAATTACCCAAACAGCGACAGCTGATACTGCCGGGCCACGGGCCTGGCCTCGCTCAAGCTGCGCCGCACATAGTCAGGCCCGGCCTCCTGAATGGTCCAGGCCGCTTCCGGGCGCGCCATGGACAGGCCCGGACCGCTGCGATCCTGCGCTCTTGTGTCAAGAAAAAAGCGCGCCCGTTTCATAACCACGCCCAGGGCTTTAAGCTGATCCGGGCCGAGCCTGCGAAGGCGTCTGGCCTCAAGAATGCGCTTTGCGGAAATCAGCCCAATGCCGGGTACGCGCAAAATTTCGCGGTAATCCGCTCTATTGACATCCAGGGGAAAGAGCTGGGGATGGCGCAAGGCCCAGGCCAGCTTGGGGTCGATATCCAGTTCCAGGTCCGGTTTGGCCGGGTCGAGAATCTCTTCGGCGCTGAAGAAATATTTGCGCATCAGCCAGTCTGCCTGATAGAGGCGGTTTTCTCTCGCCAGGGGCGGGCTTTGCAGGGCGGGCAGGCGCGGGTCGTGCCCGCCTATGGGGATAAAGCCGGAATAGTACACCCGGCGCAGTTCCGGACCGCTGTACAGAAAGGAGGAGAGCCGCAGGATGTCGCGGTCGCGCTCGCCGCTTGCCCCGATGATCATCTGGGTGCTTTGTCCGGCCGGGGCAAAGCTTGGGGCAAAGCGTGAAGTTTTGCGTTCTTCGCGGCTTTGCAGCAGGCCCTCGCGGATAATGCGCATGGGCTGGTAGACGCTGGGGTAGCTTTTTTCCGGGGCCAGACGTTGTAAACCGCTTTCCGAGGGAATTTCGATATTCACGCTCAGGCGGTCCGCGTAGCGCCCGGCCAGCAGCACCAGTTCCCGGCTTGCGCCGGGGATGGCTTTCATATGAATATAGCCGTTGAAGCGGTATTTTTCCCGCAGCTCTTTGAGTGTCCTGAGCATGCGCTCCATGGTGCAGTCCGGGCTTTGCAGCACGGCGGAACTGAGGAACAGCCCTTCGATATAATTGCGGCGGTAAAACTCTATGGTCAGTTCGGCCAGTTCGGTAGGCGAAAAGCTGGCCCTCGGCAGATCGTTGCTGCGCCGGTTCACGCAATAGGCGCAGTCATAGGCGCAGACATTGCTGAACAGTACCTTGAGCAGGGAAATGCAGCGCCCGTCCTCCGCAAAGGAATGGCA
>DBDO01000188.1:0-6532 GCA_002293605.1 Desulfovibrionaceae bacterium UBA930 | reverse complement strand
GGCGCAGGACACATCGTACTTGGCCGAATCGGCAAGAATTTTCAGCTTTTTCAGCGTACTTTCTCTCATCCTTCACCTGCATTCGTTAATATTTATAAACACAATAACGAAAAGTCCGGCCCTTGGCAAGCGATTCATGCCTGCATGGCGCTGCAAATTTTCCGCACCGCTCTCTTGACTTTTGCCGGGCCAGAGGCTAGTTTTTCACACGCGTTATTTTTGGCGCAAACAGTAGATTTCAGGAACACCTATGACCTCTTTTGCCGCTGCCTCCTCCTTCCAAGCTGTGAACTCGTTTTTTTACGGGTTCTATTTTTGGTACTTTAGGAAGTCCTGCGGCAGAGGTACGGCGTAACACAGCAATTCTGTTTTGACCGTAACCAGGGCCGCAGGCGTAATGCCGGCGGCCCTTTTCTTTCAGCCCCGGCATTGCTCCCAAGGCTTCTCAAGCCGCCCGAGGGGCGCAAGCAAGGACAGCACCATGCAATTGGGAAAATCCATCCGGATGGAACGCATCATTAACCGGGACACCAAACGCTGCATCATCGTGCCCATGGATCACGGGGTTACGGTCGGCCCCATAGCCGGCCTGGTTAACGCAAGAACCGCCGTGGACGAAGTGGCCGAAGGCGGCGCGGACGCCGTTTTGATGCACAAAGGCCTGATCCGCTGCGCCCACCGCCGCTCCGGGCGCGATGTCGGCCTGATCGTGCATCTCTCCGCAGGCACCGCCCTTTCCCCTTCCTCCAACAGCAAGGTTCTGGTCGCTTCCGTGCAGGAGGCCGTGCGCATCGGGGCTGACGCGGTGTCCGTGCACGTCAACCTGGGGGACGTGGCCGAAGGCACCATGCTGGCGGATCTGGGCCGGGTGGCCCGCGAGGCCGATGACTGGGGCATGCCTTTGCTGGCTATGGTGTACGCGCGCGGCCCGCACATCAAAAATCCCTTTGATCCGGAAGTGATCGCCCACAGCGCTCGCCTGGCCACCGAGCTTGGGGCCGACATCGTAAAGGTGCCCTACTGCGGCGATATTGACAGCTTCAATCATGTGGTTGAAAGCTGCTGTATTCCGGTAGTTATTGCGGGCGGCGAAAAAATGGATTCCACCAGGGACTTTCTGCAAATGGTGCACGACTGCCTTAAAGCGGGCGGGGCCGGGCTTTCCGTGGGTCGCAACGTCTTTCAGCACGAACGTCCCAGAGAGCTGGTGCGCGCCCTTTCCGGCATCGTGCACGGGGGCAGAAGCGTTGACGAGGCCCTGGCCGAACTGGGGGAATGCTAATGCGCCGCATTTTGTTCAAAGCGCTTCCCTACGTCAAGGAAGAGGTGGCCCTGGCCCTGGAATCGGGCG
Organism: Desulfovibrionaceae bacterium UBA930; assembly: GCA_002293605.1. Taxonomy (GTDB): domain Bacteria; phylum Desulfobacterota; class Desulfovibrionia; order Desulfovibrionales; family Desulfovibrionaceae; genus Frigididesulfovibrio. The sequence goes on along the minus strand of DBDO01000188.1, from coordinate 5,181 downwards.
TGGACGGCCTGATTGTGCCGGATGCCGTGCTGGAGGCCGCGCAAAAGCTGGCCCGCTGCGAGGTATGGCCCGAAAGCGCGGCAGCCTTTGTCACGCTTGCCTGCAAACAGGACGAGGAGCGGGCCGCAGCCCTTGTCCATGCCGCCCGGACGGACCAGAGGCCGGAAAGGGGAGAGGCGAACGCGCCGCAACTGGTGATCCTGCACAGAGGCTGGGAAGTCATTCCGGTGGAAAATCTGCTCGCCTCTGCGCCCGGCATTGCCGTGGAAGCGGGAAGCCCGGAAGAGGCGGAACTGGCCAAAGGCATTCTGGAGCGCGGGGTGGACACCCTGGTGCTCACCCCCGAGGCCCTGCCCGAGATTAAGGGAATCGTCGCGGCCTTCAAGTTTGAATCCGCCTCCCTCCCCCTTACTTCGGCTGTCATCCTCAAGATAGCCCAGGCCGGCATGGGGCACCGGGTCTGCGTGGACACCACCAGCCTTTTCCGCACCGGCCAAGGCATGCTGGTGGGCAATTCCGCCGCCTTCACCTTTCTGGTCAATGCCGAGACCGAGCATAACGAGTATGTGGCGGCCCGTCCTTTTCGCATCAACGCGGGCGGGGTGCACGCCTATGCCCGCATGCCGGGCGATCGCACCGCCTACCTGGAAGAGCTCGGCGCAGGCAGCGAAGTGCTCATCGTGGATCACAGCGGAAGGACCGAACACGCCACTGTGGGCCGGGTCAAGGTGGAGCGCCGTCCCATGCTCCTGATTGAAGCGGAAATCACGAGCGGAGGCACAAGCGTCACAGGGGCGGTGTTTTTGCAAAACGCCGAAACCATCCGCCTGGTCACGCCCGAGGGCAGGGCCGTCAGCGTGGTCGAACTCAAGGAGGGCGACAGGGTGCTCTGCCATACGGACATCCCCGGCCGCCATTTCGGTATGCGCATAGTGGAAGATATCAGAGAAGGATGAGAGGTCATGCCGAAACATAGCCCCCCTGCCCCCCATACAGAGGCCCCGGCCTCCCTTGAGAGCCTCCGCCAGGCAATTGGCGATGTGGACGCCCAGCTTGTCAGCCTGCTCAACCGCCGGGCCTCTCTCAGCCTTGCCGTGGGCGCGCTCAAGCGCACGGACGGACAAAGCGAGGTCTTTCGCCCCGGCCGCGAGGCCGATTTGCTGAAACAGCTGCAAGCCGCAAGTACGGGCCCCCTGCCCAAAGAACACCTGCGGGCCATTTACCGGGAGGTGCTCTCTTCCTCCCGCTACCTGCAAAGGCCGCAGCAGGTGGCCTTTCTCGGGCCGGAAGGCACCTTTTCCCATATCGCGGGCCGCGAGCTGCTCGGCAGTCTGGCCGAATTTCAGCCCAAACTCTCGCTGGGCGATGTGTTTGCGGCTGTTTCCGATGAGGTCTGCGATATCGGCATCATCCCGCTGGAAAACTCCATCCAGGGCGGCATAGGGCAGAGCTTTGATCTCTTCCTGCGCCACCCCGACCTGCACATCCGGGCCGAAACCTCCTGCCGCATCCGGCACAGTCTGCTTTCAAAAGAACGTGAACTTGCCTCGGTGCAGCGGGTTTTTTCTCACCCCCAGCCCCTGGCCCAGTGCGGCCTGTGGCTCAAAAGCCTGCTGCCCAGGGCCGCCCTGCTGCCCCTGGAAAGCACGGCAGCGGCGGCCCGCCATGTGCTGGATCAGGAAAACGCCGCCGCCATAGCCCATGCCTCCCTGGCCGGGGAGCTCGGGCTGCGCGTGCTGGCCCAGGATATTGAGGACGCCCCCGGCAACCGCACCCGCTTCGTCATCATCGGACGCAGCCCGGCAGACCGGCCCGGAACAGATAAAAGCTCGCTCCTTTTCGCCGTGCCGGACAGGCCCGGCAAGCTCTTTGCCATGCTCGAAATCTTCGCCGCACACAACATCAACCTGCGCAAGCTCGAATCCCGGCCCATGCCCGGAGAGCCCGGCAGCTACATCTTTTTCGCGGATATCGAATGCGATATCTTTGCCGAAGAGCACGCGCCCGCGCTTGCCGCCGCCCGTGAACACTGCCTGTTTTTGCGGGTGCTCGGCAGTTATCCTTCCGGGCAGCTCTCTTCTTCCGCATCAGTGAGCGCGATCAAATCATAGTGCGCGGACTCGGTGATATCCGCCTCCACAAGGGCACCGGGCTTAACCCCCGGTCCGCTGACATAGGTGACGCCGTCGCTTTCCGGGGCCTGAAACCAGGCCCGGCCCGTGTGCAAACCCGGCCATTCCGGATGCGCGGCGTCCACCAGCACCCGCTGCCGGGTGCCCACATACTGTTCCAGAATCTCCTCGCTTATTTCCGCTTGCAGGCTCATCAGCAGATCGCGCCTTTTTTCTCTCTCTTCCATCGGAACCTGATCCAGCATGCTCGCGGCGGGCGTACCTTCTTCCGCCTGATAGGCGAACACGCCAAGATGATGGAAGCGGGTATCCTGAATGAAGCGGGCGAGTTCTTCCACATCGTCCGGGCTTTCTCCGGGAAAACCGGCAATAAAGGTGGTGCGTAAGGCCGCTTCGGGGAAATATTCGCGAATGCGGTCCACCGCAGCCCTGGGCTTTCCGGCAAAGGGACGGCCCATGCGCCTGAGCACGGATTCTGCCGCGTGCTGCAAGGGCACGTCAAAATAGGGCACAAAGGGCGGTCCGGCAGCCTTGAGATAGCTCAAAAGCTCCTGGCTCAGGCCGGAAGGATACAAATACATAAGGCGCAGGCGCTCAAGGCCGGGTAGGGGCAAAAGCTCGTCCAGCAGGGCGGGCAGGGCGCTTTTAGGCCGCATGTCCGAGCCCCAGGCCGTCAGATCCTGGGCTACCAGCACCAGTTCTTTTACGCCCTGCTCCAGAAGCAGGGTGGCCTCCTGCTTCAAAGCCTCCGCAGGCGTGCTGACCAGCGGCCCCCGAATGAGGGGAATGGTGCAAAAGGCGCAGGTGTGGCGGCAGCCGTCGCTGATCTTCAGCCAGGCATAGGAAGGGCCGGTGGAGAGCATGCGGGCGTGCGTCTTTGGCTCGCCTTTCGCTTTCTTATGGCGCTTTGCCAGGGCTTCGCGCAGGCTCTGCCCCCAAGTGGCCAGAGCGCGGTTGTCGAGCATCAGGTCCACTTCCGGCAAATCCGGCAGCAGGGTCTCCTTGCCGTAGCGCCCGACAAGGCAACCGGCAACGGCCAGCAAAGGCCGCCTGGCAGGAGGCAGGGACTGGATGCGATCAATAGTTTCTACAAGGGTACGCACCGTTTCTTCAATGGCCGGAGCAATAAAGCCGCAGGTATTGATGAAGACGCAGTCGGCCTTTTCAACGGCGTCCACGGTCCGCACCGGCCCGAACACCGTCAGTTCGGCCAGGGCGCGCTCTGTGTCCACTCGGTTTTTCGGGCAGCCGAGGCTGATGGAATAGAGATTAAGCATAAGGGGCTGTGTACCCTGCCCGCCCTTCTTGCGCAAGTACCGGAAGAAGCGCTGGCTGTTGAAGCCGTCTTTTCTTATGCGGGCTCCGCTCACACCCGCCAGAGGGCGCTGCACAGAGCCTGTGGCCGCGGCCCTCCGGACTTTCGGCAAGGGATTTCCTCAGATGACTTCGCCTTCTCCACGCTCAGGCACCCCCCCTTGCAAGCCATTGCCACAAACATTGCGGGTGCAGGGGGCCACCTCCCCTGCCGGAGGAGTCTGGGAAGGTAGAGCCGTCCCAGAAAACTATTGGTATTGCCCGGAATTATATTTTATGCTTCCTGGAATTGACCTTTAACATCATCAGCAGACGAGGAAGCCCCTATGGATATGAAGCTTGAAGCCCCGGGCCCAACGCTGCGCACATCGCAAAAACTTTTCGCCCTGCTGGTGGACCAGATGGATGGCGACATTCTGGTACTTGACGAGAACGGGCTTATTCTGGATGTAAACCGCTACGCCGCCGAAGCGCGCGGCATGAGCCGCGCCCAGCTTACGGGCAGACACTGCGCCGACAGCGAAATCCCCATGCCCTTTTGCCCGAATAGTGAGCCGGACAATCCCTTTTTTGCCGCCAGACGATCCGGCAAACAGGCAGAGCAGATGCTGTGCGAAGTCACGCCTTCCGGCAGAATGCGCTATGTCCAGGCCTCCTGTTACCCAGTGCCAGGGGCCTTTGGCTCGGCCTTGCAGTATTTGTATATCCGCCGCGATGTTACCGAAAGGGAACACCTGGAACAGCGCCTGCAACAGAGCGAAAAAATGGCCGCTATCGGCGAGCTTTCCACCTATATGGCGCATGAAATACGCAATCCGCTCTTTTCCATCGGCGGCTTTGCCAACGCCCTGTTGCGCGCCCCGGCCTTAAGCGATGCGGCCAGGGAAAAGGCGCGCATTATTTATGAGGAATCGCGGCGGCTGGACGAAATTCTGACCAATATTCTCAATTTCGCCCGCCCTACCGCGCAGGAACTGAGCGAGTTCGATCCCGGAGCCGTGGCCCGCCAGACTGTTGAGCTCATGACCATCGGCAGCGAGGAGCGGGGCATCAAGGTTGTGCTCGAAATTGAGCCGCACTTGCCAAAAGCCAGCGGCAATGCGGAAAATCTGAAACAGTGTCTGATTAATCTGGTCAAAAACGCCCTTGAGGCCATGGCCGAAGGCGGGGCCCTAACTTTACGCGCAAGCAGAGACAACAGCCAGGTGCGCATAACGGTTGAAGATACAGGGGCAGGCATTCCTGTGGAAATTCAGGATAAAATCTTCAGCCCTTTTTTCACCACCAAGAGCAGGGGCTCGGGCCTGGGCCTTGCCATGACGCGTAAAGTCATCAGCGACATGGGCGGCAAGCTGTCGCTGGAGAGCGCGGAAGGACAGGGCACGCGCATTACCCTTTTTGTTCCTGTTGCCTTGGAGCATAGAAGCTCTTATTCTGATTCAGCGAAGCAGAGGCTCTCCTGAGCAATAGCCCTTCCACCATCCCAAAACAGAGGAAATATATGAGCCCGGATCCGGCCGCCTGCATTGTGCTGGCCACACGCAACCAGGGCAAGGTGCGCGAACTCGCGGGCCTCCTGGCCCCCTTCCACCTGAGCGTTCTGGGGCTGGAAGCCTTTACAGGCATTGGCGAGATAGAAGAAAACGGAGAAAGCTTTGCGGAAAACGCCCTGATCAAGGCCGCTGCCGTCAGCAGCGCCACCGGCCTGGTGGCCGTGGCCGATGATTCCGGCCTG
>DBDO01000091.1 GCA_002293605.1 Desulfovibrionaceae bacterium UBA930 | reverse complement strand
CGGCGGCATGCGCGACCGCGTGGCAGGCCTGATGATCCGCCGCGTGAGCCAGAAGCACGCGCCCGTTGATATCGCCTGCAGCATAGACATGTTCCGCGCAGCGCAAGCTTTCGTCCGTTTCCAGCCAGCCCCTGGCGTTGACGTGCAGTCCGGCGCGCTCCGGCGCGAACGAGGCTGCAGTGGAACGCCTGCCCACAGCCACCAGGGACAGGGAAGCGTGTAAGGTCTCGCCGTCCGTAAAGCGCAGTTCCGACTGCCCCTCCACAGTAACAAGGCTTTCTATGCGTCTGCCGGTATGGATGCTCCAGCCTTCGCGGGCGTGATAAGCGCGCACCGCCTCGCTGATTTCAGGGTCTTCGCCGGGCAGAATACGGGGCGCTGCATCCACCAGCGTAATCCTGCTCCCCAAACGGTGGAAGATTTCCCCCATTTCCAGCCCTATGGCCCCCCCGCCCACAATAATCATGCTTTCGGGAACCTGGGTCAGCGAAAGAAGGGAGGAAGAACTATGCACGCTTGCGCCGTCCGGCTTTAAGCCGGGAAAGAAGGCCGGGGACGAACCCGTAGCTACAATGCACTTGGCAAAAGAAAGACGCTCCGCGCCTTCTCTGCCTTGCACCTCTATGCTTTGCGGGCCGCCAAAGACCCCCTTGCCCGCAAACAGGGCTATGCCTGCTTCGCCCAGCCTTTTTTCCAGGCTCTGCCGGGAGCCCTTGATATAGCGCTCCTTGCGGCTTTGCAGGGCCGCAAGGTTGATGGAGACCTCCCCTTGCGCGACCTTGTATTTTTTCTGGATGGCCGCAAGGGGAAGCGAGGCCGTGCCGCCAAGCAGATATTTGGTGGGGATGCAGCCCACGTTAAGGCAGGCCCCGCCGAGAAAGCCGGGCTCCACCAGGGCCGTTTTCATGCCGCGCTTTGCAGCCTGGAACGCGGCGCGCGTTCCGGCCGGGCCGCCACCAAGAATGACCAGATCAAAACGATGTTCAGTGTTCATGGCGCGCGCTCACCTTGGTTAAGGATTGACCGTTCGCTTTTTACTGCGAAGGGCTGATAACAATAAAAGCCATTTCATAATACTCATTATGAAGTGACTTCTATTGCCGGACGGATGTCCGGCGCGCCGNNGAAGCGATCCTCATACATCGGCCTTGGCCGATGTATGAAATCACTTTTAATATGATTCCCCCTGCTCCGCAATATTCTTTTCCTCTTGCCAAGCATGGGGACTTCGGCGTATATAGGCTTGCTCGGACACGGCGCTTTTGTGGGAAATCCCCAGCCGTGGCGCACAGCGGCCTTTTGCCGCACACCGGTCCTTTCAGAGGGCCGCCGGAGGACGGGGCGGCCACACGATTGCCCTGTGCGGCATGCTCAAGCATCTGTGCCTCAAGGCCTTAGCCAGTCAGCGGAAAGAGTGGACGAGCCACCCTGTCCGCTTTTTTTTATGCTTTTTTCCGTGCGAACGTGCCGGTCGGCCGCACAATGCGGTATGCGTTCGCAAAGCTACGGAAAGCGACAAGAACTTCTTGCCGTCCGGCCGAAACTCCAAGCAAAAAAGGTTTGTCATGTCCAAAAGAACCGACCTCAAACGCATTATGGTTATAGGCTCCGGCCCCATCGTCATCGGCCAGGCCGCCGAGTTTGACTATTCGGGAACCCAGGCAGTCAAGGCCCTGAAGGAAGAAGGGTACGAGATCGTTCTGGTCAACTCCAATCCGGCCACGATTATGACCGATCCCGGCCTTGCTGACCGCACTTACATAGAACCCATAGAATTTGAAACTGTCGCCGCCATCATCCGGCGGGAAAAACCGGACGCGCTGCTGCCCACCATGGGCGGGCAGACGGGCCTGAACACCTCGTTGCGCCTGGCCGAGGCCGGAGTGCTGAAAGAATGCGACGTGGAGCTTATCGGTGCCGACAGCAACACCATTGCCACGGCGGAAAGCCGGGAGCTTTTTCGGGACTGCATGGAAAGCATCGGCCTGAAAATGCCCGAGTCCATCATCGCCCGCAACATGGATGAAATACGCGGCGCGGCCAAAAGCATCTCCTTTCCCATCATCCTGCGTCCGGCCTTTACGCTTGGCGGCGCGGGCGGCGGCGTGGCCTATAACATGGAAGACCTTGAGAGCCTCGGCGCGGCCGGGCTCGCGGCCAGCATGAAAAGCGAGGTTCTGGTCGAACGCAGCGTGCTCGGCTGGAAGGAAATAGAAATAGAAATCATGCGGGACCGCAAGGATCACTGCATCATCATCTGCACCATTGAAAACTTTGATGCCATGGGCGTGCACACGGGCGATTCCATAGCGGTGGCCCCGGCCATGAGCCTGAGCAAGGAGCAGATTGATGCCGTGATCACGGCATCCAAAAACATCATGCGCGCCGTGAACATGATCGGCGGGGCCAACATCCAGTACGCCATGAACCCTGTGGACGGCGAACTGGTGGTCATTGAGATGAACCCCCGTGTTTCCCGCTCTTCGGCCCTGGCCTCCAAGGCTACGGGCTTTCCCATCGCACGGGTGGCCTCCAAGCTTGCCGTGGGCTACGCCCTGGATGAAATCCAGGACGGAGACAAGGGCAAAAGCCTTGCCGAGTACACCGGAGAAATAGACTACGTGGTGGTCAAGGTTCCGCGCTTCACCTTTGAGAAATTCCCCGGTGCCAAGGACGAGCTCACCACGTCCATGAAAAGCGTGGGCGAGGCCTTGAGCATAGGCGCAAACTTCAAGGAAGCCTTTCAGAAGGGGCTGCGCTCCCTGGAAGTGGGGGCACTCGGATGGGGCTCCGCCTTCAGGGGCAAACTGCCCGAGCGGCACGAAATCCTCCCCCTGCTCAGAAAGCCGAACTCAAAGCGGGTGTTCGCCCTGCGTCAGGCCATGCTGATCGGCATGAGCCTTGCCGAGATTTACGAGGCCACGGCCATCGACCCCTGGTTCCTGAACGAACTCAAGCAGATTGTGGACATGGAAAAGGAGGCCCGTGACTTTGCCCTGGCCAATGCCATGACCGCTGACAACCGGGAACTGAAAGACCTGCTGGGCCGGGCCAAGGCCATGGGCTTTTCCGATGCCCAACTCGCGGCCATGTGGAAGCGTCCCAAGGCGGACGTGCGCAGGCTGCGCAAGGCCCTTGGCGTGCTGCCCCAGGTGGAGGCCGTGCAGACCTACGCGGGCAAGCCGGGCGGCTCTGACTCCTACTATTACTCCAGCTACCGCCAGGGCAAGGGACACAGTTTTGCAGAGGGCGGCAAAAAGGTGATCATCCTGGGCGGCGGTCCCAACCGCATCGGCCAGGGCATCGAGTTCGACTACTGCTGCTGCCACGCCTCCTTTGCCTTGCGCGACATGGGCGTGACCTCCATTATGGTCAACTCCAACCCGGAAACAGTGTCCACGGACTTTGACACCTCGGACCGCCTCTACTTCGAGCCCCTGAGCTTTGAAGATGTCATGAACATCGTGGAAAGCGAAAAGCCCGATGGCGTCATCGTGCAGTTCGGCGGCCAGACCCCGCTCAACCTGGCCGTGCCCCTGATGCGCGCCGGGGTGCCCATCATCGGCACCTCGCCCGACTCCATTGACCGGGCCGAAGACCGCGAGCGCTTCCAGGCCCTCATCACCAAGCTCGGCCTGCTCCAGCCCGCCAACGCCATTGCCATGAACCCGCAGGAAGCCATGAACGCCGCGCGCTCCATCGGCTTTCCCGTGGTGGTCCGCCCCTCCTATGTGCTGGGCGGCAGGGCCATGATGGTGGTGTATGATGAAGAGCAGCTCACCGCCTACTTTGCCGAAGTGCTGCGTGATACGGCCCCGGAGCATCCCATACTTATCGACAAGTTCCTCGAACACGCCACGGAAGTGGACGTGGATGCCCTGTCCGATGGTGAAGACACCTATGTGGCGGGCATTATGGAGCATATTGAAGAAGCGGGCGTGCATTCGGGCGATTCGGCCTGCGTGCTGCCCCCGCACAACCTGCCCCAGGCGGCCCTGGACGAAATCTCCCGCCAGACAGTGGCCCTGGCCAAAGAGCTTAACGTTATCGGGCTGATGAACATTCAGTTCGCAGTCAAGGACGGGCGCATATATATTCTGGAAGTAAACCCGCGCGCCTCGCGCACCGCGCCCTTTGTGGCCAAGGCCACGGGCGTGCCCCTGCCGCGTCTGGCCACCCAGGTCATGCTCGGGGCCAAACTCAAGGACCTGAAACCGGAAAGCATGCGCCACGGCGGCTATGTTTCAGTCAAGGAAGCGGTCTTCCCCTTTGGGCGCTTCCCCGGCGTGGACATCCTGCTCGGACCGGAAATGCGCTCCACAGGCGAGGTCATGGGCATTGCCTCCACCTTTGAAGAGGCCTTCATGAAGGGGCAGCTTGCGGGCGGCACGGTCTTGCCTGCCTCGGGCAAGGTCTTTATCTCGGTCAATGATCTGGATAAGCCCTATGTAGCCCCTGTGGCCCGTATCTTCCACGAACAGGGCTTTGAAATCGTGGCCACCTCGGGTACGGCAAAGCTTCTGGAAGAAGGCGGCGTGCCCGCCACCAGGGTGCAAAAGGTCTACGAAGGTCGCCCGAATATTGTGGATCTCATCAAAAACGGCGAGATCGCCCTGGTAGTCAACACCGCCTCGGGCAAGCTCACGGTCAGGGATTCCAAGGAGATCCGCCAGAACACCCTGCTCTACGGCGTGCCCTATTCGACAACGCTTGAAGGCGCGAAAGCCATGGCCATGGCCATGGCCGACTCCAGAAAGCGCGGCTTGCAGGTGCGCAGCTTGCAGGAATACTACGCGGAAGGCTAAGAAAAAGCATCGCGCAAGGGCAGGCCTTTTGCCCGCCCTTGCGCGATGCTCTCCCCCTGAAGCGGTTCCATAAAAAAAGCCCATGTCAGGCATGGGCGGGCTAGAGCAGCTTCTCCTCAGTCAGCGTACGTTTCAAGCGTTCCCAATTTTCTTGCAGCTCCTTGTAGACGCATTGTACGCAGGTACAATGCGCTTTCTTTTTCTTTGAACAACCACGTTTGATAAAAGACGCAGGCTCCTCTCCCCAATGGCTGGCATGGTAGAGGGCCTCCTGCGTTTTCGTCATCGGTTTTCTTGCGAGAGCACAGGCGGCATGAAAATCACCCAAGGCATACACTACAATAAGGTTATACCAAACTTCCAACTTGCTGCAAAAAGACGCCAGCCTAGCCCATAAGCCAGCCTCCATGTCAAACCTGTGCCTCTTGATAGCTTTATCGAGAAAGAGGCAGCATTTGCCGAGAGTTTTGACAGTTTCCAGATGCTTTTCGCCCGCCTGTGATGCAGAGCGGTACTCTTTGCATAATTCGGCCCGTTTTGCAGGTGGATCCATTAAAAAAACTGTTAGTGCGCTTGCTCGCGCTTCCGTGAGCTGTTTCCTGCATGGCCCTTGCGTGCGGCAGCCTGCATAGAGGGTATCCTCGCTTCGCACTTTTTCCACAAGATTTGGAAAAGGAGAGGAAGAAGAAAGAAGCTTCTCGATGGATTCAGACAAGGGGGATGGAATTTTTTTGGGATAATGCCTCAGTATATCATTAAGTGCGCTTTCAATTTCCCTGTCCAAAATTGTGGGTGTCAGGCCCCATGACGGCCCCTCCCCTCGGTCTGCATACTCCACATGGTGAGGTCGCAACAGCATATTCTTACCAATAAAGGTTTTCTATGGCACGTTGCAATGAATCCACGTCTTCACGGTATGTAAACTTGGCGCAAGGGTACTTTCTGTAGTGCACCCGCTCCTTCTTCGTCAGGGAGGCGTAATACTCTCGCCGCTCCAGGCGGGATTCACCAGTGCGGTATATTCTTTTCCCTTCCTGGGAAAAGGTGGCAACAACCCTACCATCGTCTATAGCTTTATTCAGATAGCGTCGGACAAGGGCCTCTACTTCCTGCTTCTCCAAATAACCGCCATAGCGGAATTCATTCCAGTAAAAGGCCATAATGTTGCAGAGTTCCTGAAAGGTAGGGCCTCTGCGCAAGCGAAGGTAACGATCATCTTCGGCAGCTCCTGAGGGTTCTGCCTGATCCGCGCCCACAAATTCAGCTAACTTCTCAAAAAAAGCGTAAAAAATACTTCCCAGCGTTGTGGGCGGAGAGGCTCCTTCTCTCTCTTTTTTTATCTCATCATACAAAACATCGCCTAGTAGCGCTGTAGTCCCTCCCTCACCATCACCAGCAAATATTCGCATGAAAGAGGAACCTTGCTCCATTGCTGTTGTCAACATAGGAACCTCACTTTGCGCGCATAATATTGCGCACGACTGTATTTGTAAGCTCTTCCCAAGCCTTATAGAACTCGGCCTTGCCGAATAAAAAGATCATATCTTGCTCGGAGAGTATGGGTTCGGACTCCAGCGGAAGATCCAGCAGGTCAGAGAAGTCCGGCAGCATGCGCAAAGCAAAGGCCAGAGAATCGACGAACATCTTGAGCCTGAGCTTCGCCTCCCCAGGCAATGCCTCGCCGCAATATTTTTTTTGTTGAGCGGAGGAGTCCTCTACCAGAAGCTTCTCCATTCCCCTTTGTATCTTCGCAATAGCTTCTATAATTGTACCCTGCTCCCCAGAGAGCGGGCCGGGTGCCACACCGTCAATCCACATGGGCACAAAACGGCATTCGCGAGAGAGATCATCGGCATAGAGCCTGATCTGCTGCTCTCCGTGAAGGCCTTCTTCCAGTGGGGCGGTGATGGCGAAACGGTACAGGCCGGTTCCTGAGGGCAAGGGATGGCTGAGGGAAGACACCCTCGTTTCGCCAAAGCGCCTCTGCAACGCGAAAAACAGCGCCTCCGCATTTATGATGCCCGGAGCATAGGAAAGGGTCAGAAGGGGAAATTCCAGCTCATAGGGCTTGTTCAGCAAGTGCAGCCGCAGGGCAACTTTACTGGCAAGTTCATTATATTCGTCCTGTTCAAGCAGCTTATCCCGTATCAGGGTATAGAAAAAGGGATAGCCGTTCTGATCCGAACGCTTTTTTCCATAAAGGGCAAAAACATGAGGCCGCGCACTCTTGTTTTCCCCCGTGCCCTTTTTCATGTCCTTCGTGCTGCAGGACTCGATTCGCTTCAGCACATTGCGAATTGTACTGCCCACATTGATGGAATCGTCCACAATGGCGATATTGGGCTCGCCTTCGCGCAGTTCCCCTGCGATCCAAGGCAGGGCGAAATCGCTGACAACCCGGACCTTGTTCTTGTTAATGTCGGAAAATTGAAGACCCAGCGCGTCCGCGAGGCGGGGCATTTTGTGCGAAATGAGCACAACATGGCTGAAGGGGGGCTTAACCGCAGCTATCTTTGCGGCCAGATTCCGAAAATCCTGCTCCGCGTCAAAGGCGGCTGCGCATGTTTTGCGCTCTCTGGAAAAGTGCGAGGCATCGACAACAAACGACTCGGGAGCCCTGCTGTCCAGTTCATACGGGAGCATGCGCCCTATATGCTGCCGCTGTCGTCCCTGCATCTTCGGCCCAGAGGAGGATTTCTTTTGCACGTGCATCACATCTTTACTGAGGGTTGCCGTGAAATAGATATATGCCGCTTCCTGAAAGCCGTCTTCGCAGGCTGAACAGCAGGGGGATGGCCAGGCGCGCGGCAGAAAAATATTCCCTCAAGGCCGCACCTTAGCATTATCTTTCTTGAGAAAGCAAGGGATTTACAGAAAAAATACAGCACAGTCAATAGGTGGCATAAAAAAACCTCTACTCGGGGCAGGGCTCGGGCTCTGGCCTTTCAGGGCGTTCTGATATACTTTGGAGATGTGCGCCTGAGCCCTTTGTGACCGGACGCGGCGAAATTCCTTATTATATCACGGTACATAGCATGACACAGAACTGGATTACGCGCGGCAAGGAAGTGCTGGGCATTGAAATGGACGCTCTGGCCTCCGTGCGGGATCGCCTGGGGCCTGCCTTTGCCGAAGCGGTTGACCGCCTGGCCGCCTGCCGGGGCAGAATAGCCGTCAGCGGCATTGGCAAGTCCGGCCTTATCGGACGGAAAATCGCGGCCACCCTGTCCTCCACCGGAACCCCGGCCTATTTTCTGCACCCTGTTGAAGGGGCGCACGGCGATTTGGGCACGGTCACGGCCGGGGATGTCATCCTGGCCATCTCCCATTCCGGCAAGACAGAAGAACTCACGTCCATTCTGCCCGCCTTGCGGGCCATAGGCGCGGACCTTATCGCCATTACCTCGGGCCTGCAGTCGCCCCTGGCCGCAATGGCGGATTTGGTGCTTGACGCCTCGGTCCCGCGCGAGGCCTGCGGCATGAACCTTGTCCCCACCAGCAGTACCACTGCGGCCCTGGCCCTTGGCGATGCCCTTGCGATCTGCCTGATGGAGGCCAAGGCCTTTACCAGCAAAGACTTCAAACGCAACCATCCGGGCGGGGAGCTCGGGCGACGCCTGAGCCTTTCGGTCGGCGACATCATGCATGCCTCGGCCATTCCCCTTGCCTTTGAGGGCGTGCCTTTCGGCATTGCCCTAAGCGCGCTGGACAAGGGCGGCTTTGGCGCGCTGCTTTTGACCGATGCTTCCGGCAAACTGAGCGGCATTCTTACGGACGGCGATGTGCGCCGCATCCTGTGCCGGGGGCTGGCCGATATGGATGGCCCTGCGGCCCTGGTCATGACCCGAAATCCCCTGTATGCAACGCCCGCCATGAGTGTGGCCGAACTGATGGACATCATGGAGCAAAAGGCCGTTACGGTGCTGCCTGTGGCGGACGAGGCCCTGTCCGTGCGGGGCATCGTCCACATGCACGACATCCTGGGCAAGGGAACGCTGAAATTTTCACCGACTGCGGAAAAGCAGGGGCCTCAATGACAATGCATAACACACCGGCCCCTCAAGGCACGCTGCCCAAAACAGTGCTTCTCGGCAGGCCCAATGTGGGCAAGTCCACGCTGTTCAACCGCCTTATACGCAGCAACAGGGCCATCACCCACGACAGGCCCGGCGTTACGCGGGACCGCATGGAAGGCTTTGTCCGCTCCAAAGGCGAGGAGGATTTTCTCCTGGTGGATACCGGCGGCGTAACGCTTGACGGGCACGCCAGGGTGCAGGAAGGCCCGGAGGGCATTCGGGGCTTTGAAGAAGATATTCTGGCCCAGGCGCAAAGCGCCCTGGCCGAGGCGGATCTGGCCTGTCTGGTGGTGGACGGGCGCGATGGGCTGACCCCGCTGGACAAGCACCTTGCCGACTACCTGCGCAAAGCGGGCAAGCCCCTGCTGCTGGTGGTGAATAAAATCGATGGCCCGGAACGTCAGGATATTCTGCTGGCCGAATTTCATGGGCTCGGCCTGGAAATGATTCCGGTTTCAGCGGCTCACGGCTATAATGTGCGCAGCCTGGAAGAGGCGATGCGTGAGCGTTTGTTCCCCTTGCAGGAGCAGGCCCCTGCCGAAGAGGAGCGGGTCGCCATGCCCCTGCTTGAGGGGGCCACGCGGCGTCAGAAAAAACGGCTCGCAAGCTTTTTGCGCGGCGCAGCGCCGGAAAGCGCGCAAGGCGGAGAAGATGCGGATGATGCGGCCTTGGAGACAGACGCGCCCGCAGAGCCTGACGCAGTTTCTGCCACTGATATGGCCCCAGAACTTGGTGCCGCGCCTGACAGCAGCGAGGAAGAAATCCCTGGCAAACAGGCAGCGCAAGGCGACTATGCCGGTCCGGACCTCTACTCCGGCCCTTTGCGCCTGGCCCTGCTCGGCAGGCCCAATGCGGGAAAATCCTCCCTGGTCAATGCCATGTTGGGCGAAACGCGCATGATCGTCAGCGATATGGCGGGAACCACCAGGGACAGCGTTGACGTGAGCATGGAGATTGACGGAGAAAGCGTCACCTTTGTGGACACGGCCGGGGTGCGCCGCAGGGCCAAAGTCACTGACGTGGTGGAGCGCTACAGCGTCAACTCCTCCCTGAAGAGCACCACCAAAGCGCATGTGACCCTGCTCGTGCTGGACGCCGCCGAAGGCCTGACCCAGCAGGACAAGCGCCTGCTGGAACTGTTGAACGAGCGCAAAACGCCCTTTATGGCGCTGATCAACAAAAGCGACCTGATTGACCCCAAACAGCGGGCCGCAACGGAAAAAATCTATAAAGAGGCCCTGGCCTTTTGCCCGCATGTGCCGCTGCTCTTTGTTTCCGCCCTGAACCGGCACAACCTGAAAAAAATAGTCCCCCTGGCCCGGAGCATCCGGCGCGAATGCGGCCTGCGCGTGCCTACAGGGCAGCTCAACAGGGCCATGACCGCCGTGCTGGAGCGCCACCAGCCGCCCATCGTCAAACAGGCACGGGCCAAGTTCTTCTATCTGACGCAAGCTGAAAGCCTGCCCCCGACCTTTGTCTTTTTCGTCAACGATGCCGACAGAATTCTGCCCTCGTACGCGCGCTACCTGGAACGCTCCCTGCGCAAAATGTTCGGCATCGCCCATGCGCCGATGCGCGTGCATTTTCGCTCTTCGCACAGCAAAAAAGGCGGCAAGGGCAAAGGGAAATAAGGCTGGTGCCGGAGAGCGCCAAGGATTCTCTATGGCAAAGACGAAAAGGAAAGATACGCTGCCCAGGGCACCGGGCCTTACGGCATTGCGCGGGAACGCCATGCAGGGAGGGGATGCCCCTGAAGCCCGGCGCGAGGAAGCACGGATCGCCGCCTTGGGGGAGGCCTTTGCCGCAGCGGACAGGCCCGAACGGGAACGGCTTGAGCGCATCATGGATCTTTTGCCCTGCTACGTGACCCTGATAGATGAAAATCATAGAATACTCTATCATAACGCAGCCTTTGAGGAATATTTCGGCAAGCCGAACGCAAGACCCTGCTACGCTGTTATGCGCGGACTGGAGACCCCCTGTTTTTTTTGCCCCCCGCTCAAGATTCTGAAAGGCCGCAAACGGCCCGGCGTGAGCGAATGGGTGCACCCGGACAACCGGCGCGTCTTTCGCGTCCACTCCTATCCCTTTACAGACAGCAACGGCGCTGACTGCGTTCTGGGCGTGGGCTTTAACATCACGGACAGCATGCGCGTGCAGCAGGCCCTCGATTTAAGCGAACAGAGCTATCGCGCCATTACCGATAATCTTACCATAGGTATTGCCCTGCTTGATCCCGAACTGCGCATCAAGGCGGGTAATACCCGTTTAAGCCAGTGGTTTGTCGAGGCTTTTCGTCTGGACAGCAGAATCTGCGCCCTGTTGCGCTGCGGCGCGGACTGGGCCGCAGCCCAGCAGGGTGGAAAACTCTGCCCCGACTGCCCCTTCAAGGCCTCTTTCAAAGACGGGCAGGGGCATGAAAAGGAATTTTCCGCCTTGCTCCCGGAAGGCAGGGAGCGGAGCCTGCGCATGGTCACCTGCCCGGTGCTGTCCGGCAAGGGACAAAACGGCAGGGTCAGGGCCATGATTCTGATGCTGGAAGACATTACCAACAGGCTGCACGTCAATCAGCAATTGCAGCGCGCCCGCAAGCTTGAAGCCATGAACACCCTGGCCGGGGGCATAGCCCACGAGATTAACCAGCCCCTGTCCGCTCTGCATCTTTACGCCAGCGGCCTTCAGATGCTGCTTGAAAAATCCGGGGATCTGCCCCAGGAAACCACGCAGGAGCGCCTGGGCCTGATTATGCGCGAGGCAGACAAAATCCGCAGCATCATCTCCAATATGCGCTCCCTGGTGACCAGAGAGGGGCGCGTTGAACTGCTTCCCGTCTCGCTTGCCAAAGCCGTGCGGCACGCCTATGAGGTCATGCGGCGGCAGTTCGCGGGGCGCGGCATAGCCTTTACAGCCGAGATTCCCGACTTTCTGCCCCTGGTGCTGGCCAACGCCATTCAGTTGGAACAGGTGCTGATCAACCTCTTTTCCAACTCCATGCATGCCATGGAAAGCGAGGCGGCGCGCGATAATGGCCGAAGCCCCCGCATTCGCGTTCGGGCCTATATTGTTCCTGAAAGCGGACGCGTGCGCCTGGAAGTGGCGGATAGCGGGCCCGGGCTGCCCTCTTCGGCGGAGCGGATTTTCGATCCCTTTTTCACTACCAAAGAAGGACATGAGGGCATGGGGCTGGGACTGTCCATCGTGCACGGCCTGATTTCACTTTGGGGCGGCGAGATAAGCGCCATAGCGCGGCATCCGGATCTGGGCGGCGCGGTTTTCTATGCGGATATGCATATGGCTGCCGAAAACCCCGAGGCAGCGCCCCTTCCCGGCACTCTCGGCCCGGCGGAGCACAGCAGCCCCGCTGCGGATGAAGACAGGGGCGGCGTATCATGAGCGCCCCGCTCTTTGTGCTGGGCCTCGGTCCGGGTAGCCCTTCCCTGCTCGCGCCGGAAGCCTCTGCCGCGCTGGATGCGGCGCGGGTGC